>DASTNU010000062.1:0-7052 GCA_035720605.1 Longimicrobium sp.
GTCGTTCCGATAGGTATGCTTCCGGGTGCCGAGTGGGCGTACGTACCCCGTCGCTCGGCGCGAGGCCTACCGCGGCAACGCGTCCAGCGAGGCTTGCAGCCCGGCGGCGATCGCGGCGTCCCCGCTGACGAGCGCCTTCCACAAAAGCTCATGCCCCTTTCGCTTCCCCTTCTCCACCACCTTAACGCCTTCGGGCGAGACGGTGAGCACATAGGTCGTGCCGTCGATCTCCAGCTCGCGCTTGATCGGCTTGTCGAGTTTCGTGGCCATGCGGAAATCAGTGGGAGTTCACCGACGCGTGTGTGCGGCGCGGACGCGTGCTGCCCGTCTCGCCGTCCGAAGCTGCAGCCACCGCTCTCAGGGCTGTAGGAATCCTCGCTTCGGATTCCGGGCGCAACTCAAGGCTGAGGAAACACCCAACCGCCTCCGCGTAGCGCTGCAGAGTCGAAAGGCGGATGTCCTCGGCGTGGTTCTCCATGCGGCTGATGGCGGACTTGTGCGTGCCCAGCCGGCGCGCAACCTCCACCTGCGTCAATCCGGCTTCCTGCCGCGCCGCCAGCAGCATTGCACCAAGCTCGAACGCCTGGTACCCCCGTTCGTAGCCTTCCGCGAATTCCGGGTCGGAAGAATACTGCGCGAGCAAGCGATCGAGATCGTCAGCCATTCGCACCATTCCTGTCGAGATAATCCCGTCGCCGCCGGTGGGCGGGCTCAATCTCCAGAAGCGGCGTCTCTTCGGTCTTCTTTGCGAACGCCGTCAGCACGACCACAAGGTCGCGTCCCTCGAAGCAGCTCAGCAGGCGAAGCGCGTCGCCACGGTACACAACGCGAATCTCCCGGATGCCATCGGTCCCGGCGAGCTTCTTCAGATACTCTGCGGAGACGTGCTCGGTTGAACGCACGATATCGAGCACCCACGCGATCTTGCCCCGTTGCCTGGGGGCAAGTGCACGCAGAAACTCCGCTACCGGTGATCGTCCCGAACGCGTCCTGTAGAACAAGATCGCGCATTGAAAGTTAACGTTGATGTGAACCTGGCGGAAGTACCTCACAGGGTCGAAGTGAACGAAGTGCGATCAATAGCATCGCCTCGCGACAGGGCGCAAGGAGTGTCCAGAAGCTGGTTCGTAAGCTGGCCAGGATGGTGCGCGTGGACGGCGCCGGCGGTGAGCGGGCGCGTGGGATACAGACGCGAAGAAGCCCCGCCCGGAGCGCGTCCGGGCGGGGGCTTCTTCAGTGGCCGGGGATCAGGGTCAGAAGGCCTTGATCTGCTCGATGGCGGCGAGCACGTCTTCCGGCTCGGGGAGGATGGCGCGCTCCACCTGCGGGGCGTATGCCACCCAGGTGTCCAGCGAGGCCACGCGCCTGACCGGCGCGTCCAGCCAGGGGAAGAGCTCGTCCGCGCAGCGCGCCGCGATCTCGGAGCCGATCCCCCACGAGAGCGAATCTTCGTGTACGATCAGGACCTTGTTGGTCTTCTTCACCGACTCGGCGATCGACTCCATGTCGAAGGGCGAGAGCGAGCGCAGGTCGATCACCTCGGTGCTGATGCCGTGGCGCTCCTCCGCCACCCTGGCGGCCACCAGCGACCGCTGCACCAGCGCGCCGCAGGCGACCACGGTCACGTCCGTCCCCTCGCGCACCTTCCTGGCCTTGCCGAAGGGGATCATGAAGTTGGGGCCGGGATACTTCCCCTTGTTGTACACCTGGCGGTACAGGTGCTTGTGCTCCAGGAAGATGACCGGGTCCTCGCAGCGGATGGCCGTGCGCAGCAACCCGGCCGCGTCCACCGCCGTCGCGGGGAGCACCACGCGCAGGCCGGGACAGTGCGCGAAGATGCTCTCGCCCGTCTGCGAGTGGTAGATGGAGCCGCCCTTGAGGTAGCCGCCGTAGGTGACGCGGATGACCACCGGCGAGGCGTACGTGTTGTTGGACCGGTAGCGCATGGTCGCGAGCTCGTCGCGAATCTGCATCATCGCCGGCCAGATGTAGTCGAAGAACTGGATCTCCACCACCGGCTTGAGGCCGCGCACCGCCATCCCCACCGCCCGGCCCACGATGTTGGCCTCGGCCAGCGGCGAGTTGAACACGCGGGTGCCGCCGAACTCGCGCTGCAGGCCGGCGGTCACCTTGAACACGCCGCCCTTGCCCTTGACGTCCTCCAGCAGCTCCTCGCGGCTCACGTCCGCCACGTCCTCGCCAAAGACGACGATGCGCGGGTCGCGCCGCATCTCGTCGCGCAGGGTGGCGTTGATGAGGTCCACCATGGTGGTGTCGTTGCCCGTGGGCCGCGGGTCGTCCTCCGTGTCGAACTGTTCCGCGGTGGGGTCCACGTCCGGCGAGAACAGGTAGCGCGTGGCGGTGGACGGGTCCGGCTGCGGCGACGCCAGCGCCTCGTCGGTGGCGCGCTGCACCTCGGCGTTCACCTCCGCCTCGACCTGCGCCAGGTCCTGCTCCGTGGCCATCCCCAGCTCCACCAGCCGCGCGGCGGTGCGGGTGATGGGGTCGCGGCGCGCCTCCTCGGTCCGCATCGCCTCCGTCTTGTAGAACTTCTCGTCGTCGGAGAGCGAGTGGCTGTACGGGCGGATGACCTTGGCGTGCACCAGCGCCGGCCCCCTGCGGCTGCGGGCGTGCTCCACCGCGCGCCCCATCACCTCCCAGCTCTCCCAGACGTCGGTGCCGTCGCAGGTGAGGATCAGGAGGTCGGGAAAGCCCGTCACCAGCCGGCTGATGCTGCCGCCGGCGGTGTTCACCTCCACCGGGACGGAGATGGCGTACTCGTTGTCCTCGACGATGTAGACGACGGGGACCTTGAGGTTGCACGCGGAGTTCAGGCTCTCCCAGAACTCGCCCTCGCTGGTGGTGCCGTCGCCGGTGGTGACGAAGACGACCTCGTCGCCGTGGGCGCGGGTGCCGTCGACCAGCGGCTCGCCCAGCTTCTGCGCGCGCATCCCCGCCTCCGCCGTGCCCACGGCGTGCAGGAACTGCGTGCCCGTGGGCGACGAGGTGCTGACGATGTTGAGCTTGTGGTGGCCCCAGTGCGCCGGCATCTGCCGCCCGCCGGACGAGGGATCCGCCTCGGCGCCCACGGCCTGCAGCAGCTGCTCCAGCGCCGTCATCCCCAGCGCCAGGGAGAAGGCGCGGTCGCGGTAGTAGAAGTAGAACCAGTCGTAGGCGGGGCGCGCGTGCGCCGCGGCGGCGACCTGGATGCCCTCGTGGCCGGCGCCGGAGATCTGGAAGAAGATCTTGTTCTGCTGCTTGAGCTGGATCTCCTTGTCGTCCAGCCGGCGGGCCAGGAGCATGGTGCGGTAAAAGCCCAGCAGGGTCTCGCGGTCCAGCCCCGCCCCGGCCTCCGCCTTCGGCTTCTTCTTGGTCGTCGTCGCCATGAGAGTCGCGATTCGCATCGATGCGTCGGGACGCGCGGTTCCCTATCTCGCGCGCGCCCGGGAAAAACCGGGACAACCTAACCCCGGAGCATGACCGGGGCCAGAGCGCGGAGAGCGCGACCCCTGCCCCCCGCACCGCGCGCATTCCGCGGATGCGCGACGAGCGGATCGCCCGGCGCGCCACGCGTCCACCCTCCACGGCGCATGGGAGGGCGGCTTTCTGGCGGCGGTGCGGGAATGGGAACAGTTGGCGGCGGGAAAGAATAGAACCACCGGACCGCGCCGATGCGGTCGCATTCCACATCCCATGCACCAGGGACCATTCCAATGCACACCAGAAAGCTGCGGTTGAACGTCGAGGACCTGTCGGTGGAGTCGTTCGTCGCCTCAACGGACCGGGAGAACCGGGGCACGGTCCACGGCGCCCAGGACACGGCGGCCGGCGACACGTGCGGGGGCGCCATCCCCAGCTACTGCCAGCAGCAGTCCTGCGACTGGACGCATTGCGCGAACGTCTCCTGCCTGGCCGGCGCCGGCTGCGGCGGCAACAACACGCTCGCGGCGCAGCACACCTGCAGGGTCCAGTGCGACCCCAATCCCCCGATCGAATAAGGGCGGAAGTCCGCGTCCACGAGGAAACCGGCCCCGCGCTCCCGCAGCGCGGGGCCGGTTCGTCACCCGGCCGAGCTCGCCCGGCCCCTCGTCCGCCTCCACACCGCCAGGGCCGCGAGGACGATGACGAGCGCGACGAACGCGAGCCAGCCGTCCACCAGCTTTCCCGTCCCCCAGAACCATTCGTCCACGCCGGGCGCGCGGCGGGTGGCGAAGCCGTAGAACTTGAGCCAGAAGATCCACCCGGCGTGGATGCCGATGGAGGCGGAGAGGTCGCCCGTCCACTGGTAGGCCAGCCCCAGGATCACCCCCGC
Organism: Longimicrobium sp.; assembly: GCA_035720605.1. Lineage (GTDB taxonomy): Bacteria > Gemmatimonadota > Gemmatimonadetes > Longimicrobiales > Longimicrobiaceae > Longimicrobium. Next base: position 4,313 of record DASTNU010000062.1, read on the forward strand.
CAGCGCCAGGCTCGGCAGGGCGGGAAGGAGCGTGCGCGCGTCCGTCATCCCTCCCAGCATCGTCGGCAGCACGCGCAGCCCGGAAAGCCAGTCCACCGTCTGCGGCGTCTCGCCGCGGTGCATGAAGTGGGTGACGGCGTAGACCACGCTGCTGGCGGCCAGCGCCGCGGGCCAGCGCATCGCCCGGCGCAGCGTGCCGAACATGGCGCCGCGAAAGAGCAGCTCCTCCATCACCGCCACCACCAGCGCCGTCAGCAGCACGCCCAGGAACTGCCCCGCCAGCTCGCCGGGGGTGCGCGGCTTCACCAGCCGTCCGCCCGCCGCCAGCGCGACGGCGCACACCGCCGCGAGGGAGAAGAAGCCGAGCGCGAGCGCCGCGCCGAAGCGCCGCCAGCGGATGAGCCCGGAGGGGATCCCCACGTCGCGCCAGCGGCGCACGCCCGCGCCGCGGACGAAGAACGGCAGCCCCAGCAGCGCCACGATCAGCAGCCCGCGGTTCACGTAGCGCGCGAACGGCATCCGCGCCGCCGTCTCCAGCGCGGGCACGGAGGGCGCCAGCGCCTGCACGCCGTGGTACAGCCAGGGCGCCAGCAGCGCGCCGCCGGCGAAGACCGCGAGCAGGTACAGCGCCAGCGCGCGCACGGGGCGCAGGTCGCGCGGCGGCGCGGGGGGCGAAGGTTCCCGGGGATGGTTCACGTCGACGGGGCTGCGGAGAGATCGGGATGAGACGAGGGCCGCAAGATACGGGCGGATGCCGGCTCCGCGCACGCCGGACCCCGCCGCGTCTTCCAGGCCGTGGCACGGCGCCACACCACGTCCGGCACGCCCGATCGCGGCGCCCGGGAGAGCCCGGGGCGAGGAAATCTCTCGCGCGAAGCGGCGAAGACGGTAAGTTGTGGGCACCGCGGCGCAGGCAGGACCCCGCGATTTTTCTTGCGCCGCTCCCCACCCCGCGCATATTAGCTTGAACATCCGTCCAGACCCCACCTCCTCCCCGCCGGCCGCGCCCATGGCGCCGGGCGTGTGGCGCATCACCACGCCGATGCCCTGGCGGCCCCCGGAGGTGCACGCGTACCTGGCCGCGCTGGAGGGCGGCGCCTTTCTGCTGGTGGACGGCGGGCTGAAGACGGACGAGGCGTGGGCGGCGCTGGACGCGGGCGTCCGTGCCGCGGCCGGGGGGTGGGAGCGCGTGGCGGTGCACGTGGTGACGCACATGCACATGGACCACGTGGGGCTGGCGGCCCGGGTGCGAGAGGAGAGCGGCGCGGCGGTGTGGATGGGCCGCCTGGACGCGGAGCGGATGGCCCACGCCGCCGCCGATCCCGACGACGAAGCCGCCTACCGCGCCGCGCTCCTGCGCCGCTGCGGCGCGCCGGAGGAGATGGCGCGGGCGGTGGAAGAGGTGCGCCGCGGCGCCGAGCCGTTCGCGCCGCCCGTGATCGTCGATGGGATGCTCGACGGCGGCGAAGGAGAGCTCCCCGGCGCGCCAGGGTGGCGGTTCGTGTGGACGCCGGGGCACACGGCCGGACACGTCTCCCTCCTTCGCCCCGCGGACGGGGTGCTGGTGGCCGGGGACGCGGTGCTGCCGCGCATCACCCCCACGCTGGGCGTGAACCGGCAGCGGACGGACCCGGTGGGCGACTACGCGCACGCGCTGCGGCGGCTGGAGGCGCTGGCGCCGTCCCTCGTCCTTCCCGGCCACGGCGCGCCGCCGGAGGACGGCGTGGGGCGCATCCGCGAGCTGCGGGCGGCGGCGGACGGGGAGACGGACACCGTCGCGTCGCTGCTGGGCGCGGAGCCGCGCAGCTGCTGGGAGGTGGTGGAGGCACGCTATCCCGGGCGGGAGATGCCGGCCTCCACGCGGATGCTGGCGCTGCGCGAGACGCTGGCGCACCTGGACCGGCTGGCGGCCGCCGGGCGGGCGTCGGTGCAGGAGGCGGGCGGGGCGGCGCGCTTTTTCCGAAGCGCGCGCTGAGTGCGCCCTGTTCGGGACACAGACAAGGGAGTCGTGGATGTCGCGCATCGTGTTCCTGCTGGTCCTTCTGCTGGTCGCGATCCTCACGGTGCCGCCGCTGCGGCAGCGCGCGCAGCCGCACATCGAGTACGTGATGAATCCGATCTACCGCTGGGACGCCAGGAACCGCGTGAACGACATCTACCGCCTGCTGGAGCGCGAGCGCGCCACCGGCGGGTCGGTGCCGCGGCCGGCGGACTTCCGGCGCTTCCTGGAGCAGCGCGAGGGAGAGAAGGCGGCGCTGGACCCGTGGCGGCAGCCGTTCTTCCTGGTCACCACGCGGCGCACCTTCCGGGTGGGCTCGTCCGGCCAGGACCGGCAGCGCGGCACGGCCGACGACATCTACTCCAAGGCCGAGCTGGTCGCCACGGGCCGGTAGCCGGGTGACGGAAGCAACTGGATGCGGGTGAGCACATGCTGAAGGTGGGGCTGACGGGGAACATCGCCGCGGGCAAGACTACGGTGGCGGAGGTGTGGCGCTCCATGGGCGCCACCGTGATCGACGCCGACGAGCTCGCGCGGCGCGCGGTGGAGCCGGGCACCCCCGCGCATGCCGCCATCGCGCGGGAATGGGGGCCGTGGGTGCTGGAGGACGGCGGCGACCTGGACCGCGCGGCGCTGCGACAGATCGTCTTTGCCGATCCCGACGCCCGCGCGCGGCTGGAGGGGATCGTGCACCCCGCCGTGGCCGCGCTGCGCGACGAGCACTTTCGCGACGCGCAGGCG
>DASTNU010000063.1:0-3333 GCA_035720605.1 Longimicrobium sp.
TCCGCCGCGGCCGCACCTCGCGGGCGGAACTGGCGGACGAGACGGGGCTGGCGCGCGAGGCGGTGACGGCGGTGCTGGCCCACTTCTACCTCAAGCGGGTGGCGGCGGTGCACGTGGACGGCACGGTGTCGCCGCTTTCCGCGTTCCTGCAGGAGCAGGCATGATGGACGATTCGCTCGGCGGCCCTTCCACCCGCGCGGTGCACGCGGGCAGCCCCGCCCGCCGCCCCGGCGCGCCGGTGGTGACGCCCATCTACCCCAGCACCACCTTCTACAGCGAGCCCGAAGGCGCGGGCGAGGTGCTGTACACGCGCTACGGCAACGGGCCCAACCACGCGCTGGTGGAGCGGCGGATCGCCGCGCTGGAGGGGGCGGAGGACGCGCTGGTGGTCGCCAGCGGGATGGCGGCGATGTCGATGGCGCTCCTTTCCGTGCTGCAGGCGGGCGACCACGTGGTGGCAACGGACGCCATCTACGGCGGTACGCGGACGCTGCTCTCCAGGGAGCTGTCGCGGCTGGGGATCGACACGACCTTCGTCGACTTCTACGCGGCGGACTGGCAGCGCGCGCTGCGCCCGACGACGCGCGTGGTGCTGGGCGAGACGCCGTCCAACCCCCTGCTGCGCGTGCTGGACCTGCGGGCGATCGCGGACGCGGCCCACCCGCACGGGGCGATGGTGATCGTGGACGCCACCTTCGGCAGCGCGATGAACTACCGCGCCCTGGAGCACGGCGCCGACATCGTGATGCACAGCGCCACCAAGTATCTGGGCGGCCACACCGACGTGACCGCCGGGGTGCTGGCCGGCAGCCGCGCGCGCATCGCCGAGGCGCGGGCGCGGGCGCGGGTGTGGGGGCCGGTGCTGGACCCGCACGGCGTGTGGCTGCTGGAGCGGGGGATCAAGACGCTCTCGGTGCGGATGGAGCGGCACAACCGCAACGGGATGGAGGTGGCGCGCTGGGCGGAGGGGCGGCCGGAGATCGCGCGCGTCTTTCATCCCGGGCTCCCCTCGCACCCGGACCACGAGGTGGCGCGGCGGGTGCTGGACGGGTTCGGGGGGATGCTGGGGATCGAGCTCCGCGGCGGGGGCGCGGCGGCGGACCGGTTCGTCCGCGCGCTGCGGCTGGCGAAGCTGGCGCCCAGCCTGGGCGGGGTGGAGACGCTGGTGAGCGAGCCGCGCTACACCTCGCACGCGGGGATGACGCCGGAGCAGCGCGCCGCCAACGGCATCCGCGACGGCTTCATCCGCATCTCCCTGGGCATCGAGGACGCCGCCGACATCATCGCCGACTTCGACCACGCCCTCCGCGCCGTCGGCGGCGCCGGCGAGCACGGCGACGCCCAGCGCGAAGCGGCGGATTGAACGTTTCCCGCGGACAAGATCCCCGAAAACCTCCTCCGCATCGACGTGGGGGAGGGTTTTTCGCACGTCGCGGGCTTCATCCCCGGGCGGGTGAACCCGCCGCAACAACGGCGGAAAGCCCCGCGAACTGCGCGGGGCTTCAACCGGCCCGGCGTAGACCCGTCCAACGTGGCACTCACCCGACCCGGGACAGTCCGCGCAGGCGGACTTCGTGACGTTCCAGCAGCGGTTTCAACCGCCGGACGCGAGGTCGGCCACGTGGGGGCCACCGGCTCCGCGCCCTGAGCGAGTGAACTCGCCGCAACAACGGCGGAAAGCCCCGCAAACTGCGCGGGGCTTCAACCACAACCGCCTCCACCGCAACGAGTTGTCATCCTGAGGGAGGCGCTGCGCGATCCCATCTTTTGTCCCGATCCATGGCGCCGACCGAAGGATCTGCTCTCCCCACCTGGGAGCCTGCCGAAGCGCACGAATCCCGCCCGCCGCCGCTGCTACAGGTCTCGATCCCCTACGGCTCCACCGTCAGGAAGCGGCTGCTCATCCACCCCAGGCGGTCCATCGTGATGGCATGCTCCGGGTCTTCGCCGACCTGCGCGGCGCGCGGCGGGGTGCGGCCGTCCACCCGCACGAACCACCACACGCGGCCGGTTTCATCCGTCCGCTCCGCGATCGCCGTTCCCCGCGCGCCGGGGCCGTACTCCGCCATCGCGTTGCCGTGCCCCACCCATTCGTACCACTCGCCAACCTCCCCTTCCTTCCCGTCCTGGATGCGCGGCGCGGAGCGCAGCAGGTAGCCGTCGCGGTTCACCGTGAATCGCCGCGGCGCATCCAGGAACCGCGTGGGGATCTCCATCTCCGCGCGCCCCAGCACGCTGTGGTGCTCCTGGAACCGCACCCGCTCGCCGTCGCGGACGGGACGGAAGTAGCGGATGTGCCACTCCGGGTCCGCGCAGCACCCGTAGTGCACCATCCGGAACGAGACGGGCTCCCCCGCGCGGCCGTGCCAGACGCGCTGGATGGACCCGTGCTCGTCCATCACCTCCACCGCGCGCCCGCCGATCACCTGCCACAGCTTGACGTGCGACCCCTCCAGCGCGCCGAAGCCGTTCTCGTTGCGGACGAACCACGGGCCGTCGTAGATGACGTCCGCCACCCCGTCGCCGCTGAAGTCCACGAAGTGGAAGTCGTCCGCGCGCTCGCCGTTGACGTCCCAGCCATCGGTCTCGGTGGAATCGAACGCGATGAAGGTGTCGGAGCGGATGGGGCGGATGCCGAGCTCGCGCAGCCGCGCCTCGCGGTCGGCGGGGGGCTGCGTCTCCCACTCCGCCCAGCGCAGCGAGTCCAGGCTGACGAAGCGCCGCGGATCGCCCCAATCCGGCAGCTCCGCCTCCTGCCGCGCGGCGGGAGAATCGGCCGCGAGCGACGATGCGGGAGCGGCATCGGTCTTCGCCGGTGCGTCGTCCGCCGGGGCGGAGCAGGCGGCCAGGAGGACGACGAGCAGGGTGCGCTTCATGGGGCATCCCACAGAACGGTGTGGTCCAGGGCGGCGAGCGAGGGGCGGCCGCGGAGCGCCATCGCCATCTCCAGCTCTTCCGGGAGGATCTCCACCACGCGCGCGACGCCCTCCGCGCCGTCCGCGGTCGCGTGCGATCCATCTCGGCGGCGGGGCGTCGGCGGGGCGGCGGGGCACGGCGGCCCGCCGCGGGGAGGGAGTCGCAAGATGGGCGGGCCCCGCGGGCGAAACAAGGTTCGCCCGGCGGGGCATGGCGGACGGCCCGGCCTTTCCCGAGATTACGCCCGGGTGCCGGGCTCGCCAGCGGCGGCACGGGAGTGGGCAGGCCATCGGAATCGAACGGAATGATGGAGCGCGAGGGGATCTACGACATCGCGGTGATCGGCGCGGGGCCGTGCGGGATCGCGGTGGGGGTGGCGGCGCGGGACGCGGGGCTGTCGTGCGTCCTGTTCGACCG
>DASTNU010000064.1:0-3390 GCA_035720605.1 Longimicrobium sp.
TTTTGACACGCCCCGCCGCCCCGTCTAGATTCCCGGCCTCTTTTTCCCGGCGGAGGGCAGGAAGCGGATGGAGCGGCTGACACGCGCGCGGCTGGACGAGATCCTGGAGCGGTGCGGCGGGCTGCGCGTGGCGGTGGTGGGCGACCTGATGCTGGACGTCTACCTGGTCGGCGCGGTGTCGCGCATCTCCCCCGAGGCGCCGGTGCCGGTGGTGCACGTGGCCGAGGAGCGGGTGGCGCTGGGCGGCGCCGCCAACGTGGCCGCCAACGTGGTCGCGCTGGGCGCCGCGTGCGAGCTGGTGGGGTGCGCGGGGAACGACGGCGCGGGGATGCAGATCCGCCACGCCCTCTCCCGCCTGAACGGCGGCGCGGTGCATCCGCGCCTGGTCGAAGACGCGGGCCGCCCGACCACCACCAAGACGCGCGTCGTCGCCCGCCACCAGCAGATCGTGCGCTTCGACCGCGAGCGCGACGACGACGTGAGCGACGCGTGCGCCGCCGCGCTGGCGGAGGCGGTGCGCGCGGCGGTGGCGGCGGCGGACGCGCTGGTGCTGGAAGACTACAACAAGGGCGTGCTGGTGCCGTCCGTCATCCGCGCCGCCATCGACGCCGCGCGGCAGGCCGGCATTCCCTGCGTGGTGGATCCCAAGTTCCGCAACTTCTACGCGTTCGGCGGCGCCACCGTCTTCAAGCCCAACGCCGCGGAGCTGGGCACCGCGCTGGGGCAGCCGCTGGCCGCGGACGACGACGAGTGGCTGGAGGAGGCCCGCCGCCGCGTGGGCGCGGAGCACCTGCTGCTCACGCTGGGGGAGCACGGGATGGCGCTCAAGGGCGCGGATGGGCCCGCGCTGCGCATTCCCACCGTCGCGCGCGAGGTCTACGACGTTTCCGGCGCCGGCGACACCGTGACCGCCTGCGTCGCCGTGGCCCTGGCCGCCGGGGCGAGCATCGAGGAGGCCGCGGTGCTGGCGAACCTGGCCGCGGGGATCGAGGTGGGAAAGCCCGGCGTGGCCACCGTCACCCCGGACGAGCTGCGGGCGATGCTGGGGCCCGCCCCCGGCGGCGCCTGAGAGCGCGCCACCCCCTCCCGCAAACGGCGCGGGAGGGGGGATACACGGCACGGGCCTCCGTGGGCTCTGGCCGGGGGCGGACGCCCCCCATCCCCGGCCGGTGGACCGCGCCGGAGTCCGGCAGTTCATCCCCTCTCCCGCTTGCGGGAGAGGGTGCGGCGCCAGGCCGCGGGTGAGGGCCCTCCGCGGGCGGCACGATGCCGGCCGGAGCGGCACGATCCCCGGCGTACCCGAGTCCGCGCAGGCGGACTTCGTGACGTTGCAGCAGCGGTTTCCAACCGCCGGGGCGGGGCCGGAGTCGCGCGCCGCCCTCTGATCGCGGCTCGCAACCGGAGCTTTACGATGAAGCGCACCGCCATCGCCGCGATCGTGACGGCCGTCCTCGTGCCGCTGGCCGTCACCGCATCCTGCACTTTCCGACAGGCGAGACCGACTATGCAGACCGTGCACACCAGCGACGCCCCCGCCGCCATCGGCCCCTACAGCCAGGCCGTGGTGGCCAACGGCTTCGTCTTCACCGCCGGCCAGGTACCCTTCGACCCGCACACCATGCAGCTGGTGGAGGGCGACATCGGCGCGCAGACGGAGCAGGTGATGAAGAACATCACCGCCATCCTGCGCCAGGCCGGCGTGGACCTGTCGTCCGTCGTCAAGACCACCGTCTTTCTGCGCGACATGAACGACTTCGGGGGGATGAACGACGTGTACGCCCGCCACTTCGGCGACCACAAGCCGGCGCGCAGCACCGTGCAGGTAGCCCGGCTGCCGCGCGACGTGGCGGTGGAGATCGAGGCCGTCGCCGTTCTCGCGGACCGCTGAATGCATCAGCGCGCGGGCGCCCTCCGCCGGGCGGGGGGCGCCCTGTCTATTTCCGTTTTCCGCAACCCCGACTGATCCGCGCGAGCGAGCGATGCTGAATCCGCACATCTTCAGGCAGTACGACATCCGCGGCGTGGTGGGCCCCGACGTCACCGCCGACGTGGCCGAGGGCATCGGCCGCGCCTTCGCCACGCTGGCGCGGCGGCGGCTGGGAAAGAGGGCGCCCGTGCTGGCGCTGGGCCGCGACAACCGCCTCACTAGCGACGAGCTGGCCGCCGGCGTCTCGCGCGGCATGGTGGCCGCCGGCGCGCAGGTGGTGGACGTGGGCCTCGTCCCCACCCCCGCGCACTCGTTCGCCATCTACCACGGCAGGCTGGACGGCGGGCTGCAGGTGACCGGCTCGCACAACCCGCCGCAGTACAACGGCTTCAAGATGACGCTGGGGGGCCGCTCCATCTTCGGCGACTCCATCCAGGAGATCCGCCGGATGATCGAGGCGCAGGACTTCGAGTCCGGCGAGGGCGGGGTCGAGCACCGGCAGATCCTGGACACCTACATCCGCGAGCTGGCCGCGAAGTTCGACATCGACCGCCCGATGAAGGTCGTCGTGGACTGCGGCAACGGGACGGGCTCCGTGGTCGCGGTGGAGCTGATCCGCTCGCTGGGCCCCAACGTGGAGGTGATCCCGATCTTCTGCGAGAGCGACGGCACCTTCCCCAACCACCATCCGGACCCCGTCGTCGACAGCAACCTGGTCGACATCATCGCGAAGGTGAAGGAGACGGGGGCCGACCTGGGGGTGGCGTTCGACGGCGACGCCGACCGCATCGGCGCCATCGACGACCGCGGCGAGATCGTGCGCGGCGACACGCTGCTGCTGCTGTACGGGCTGGACCTGCTGCAGAAGCGCGGGGCGGGGCAGAAGCTGGTGTTCGACGTGAAGTGCTCGCAGCAGCTGCCGGAGGTGTTCGAGGGCGCGGGGGGTGTGGGGATCATGAACGCCACCGGGCACTCGCTCATCAAGGAGCGGATGAAGCAGGAGCACGCGCTGCTGGCCGGCGAGCTCAGCGGCCACATCATGTTCGGCGACGGCTACTACGGATTCGACGACGCCCTGTACGGCGCGCTGCTGCTGATCGACATCGTCGCGCGCAGCGGCCGGCCGCTGAGCGAGTGGCTGGCGGAGTTCCCGCACTTCGTCTCCACCGCCGAGCTGCGCTACCCGGCCACGGAGGAGACCAAGTTCGAGATCGTCAGCCGCGCGATCGAGCACTTTCGCAGGGACCACGAGGTGATCGACGTCGACGGCGCCCGCGTGCTCTTCGGCGACGGCTGGGGGCTGATCCGCGCGTCGAACACCGAGCCGGTGCTCGTCGCCCGCTACGAGGCCCGCACCGCCGAGCGGCTGGCGGAGATCCGCTCCACGATGGAAGGCTGGCTGCGGGGCGAGGGGATCGGTCCCGCGAGCGTGGGACACTGAGGCCCTCCCCCGGCGGCGCCCG
>DASTNU010000065.1:0-3361 GCA_035720605.1 Longimicrobium sp.
CCTTCGCCATCCCACCGTTCGTCCCACCGGCCCCGCCGCTCGTCCCTCGCCGCCGCGCCCTGGCCCCCGCCATTCAAACTCCGCGCGCGCGGGCGGCATCTTACGGCCCGTGCGACCTTCGCGGAGCGCATCCGCGCGCACGCGCCCCCGCGTGGGGCCACCCCTGTCATGGAGCATCTCCGCATGATGCGCACTGCATTCGCCCTCGCCGCCGCGCTGGCGCTGGCCCTCCCGGCCGCCGCGCAGCAGGCCGCCGAGGGCGCCGCCCCAGGCGCCGGCTCCGACGGGCGCCGCCTGGCCCGCGCCGAGCGGACCGCCCAGCCCCCGCAGATCGACGGCGTGCTGAACGACGCCGCCTGGCAGCAGGCAGAGCCGCTCACGGACTTCGTCCAGCGCGCCCCCAACCCCGGCGCCCCGGCCACCCTGGCCACCGAGGCCCGCATCCTGTACGACGACGGCGCGGTGTACGTCGGCATCCGCATGCACGACCCCGCGCCGGACTCGCTGCAGACGCCGCTGGGCCGCCGCGACCTGGCGGGGATCGCCTCGGAGTGGGCGCACGTGATGGTGGACAGCTACAACGACAAGCGCACCGCCTTCCGCTTCTCCGTCAATCCCCGCGGGGTGCAGAAGGACGCCTTCCACTCCAACGACACCAACGAGGACCTGGGGTGGGACGCCGTGTGGGAGTCGGCGGCCCGGGTGGACAGCGCCGGGTGGACGGTGGAGTACCGCATCCCCCTCTCGCAGCTGCGCTTCAGCGGCACGGAGGGGGAGCAGACGTGGGGGATCCAGGTGTCGCGCGAGATCGCGCGCCGCAGCGAGATCGTGGACTGGAGCCAGGTGCGTCCCGACCGCAACGGCTTCGTCTCGCAGTTCGGCGAGGTGGCGGGGATCCGCGGGCTGCGCACCGCGCGCCGGCTGGAGGTGATTCCCTACACCATGGCCCGCGTGACGCGCGAGCCGGGCTCCGCGGACGACCCGTTCTGGAACCGAAACGACCCGTTCGGCTCCGCCGGCGCGGACGTGCGCTACGGGCTCACCCCCGACCTCACCCTCACCGCCACCATCAACCCCGACTTCGGGCAGGTGGAGGCGGACCCCTCGCAGGTGAACCTGTCCGCGTTCGAGACCTTCTTCGCGGAGCGGCGGCCGTTCTTCACCGAGGGGTCGGACATCTTCCGCTTCGACGTGCGCTTTCCCTACGGCATCCGCGGGGCGCAGTTCGGCAACGACCAGCCGTTCTACTCGCGCCGCCTGGGCCGCACTCCCCAGGGACGCGCCCCGGGCGACGCGCTCTTCGCGGACGCGCCGGAGGCGACCACCATCCTGGGCGCGGCCAAGCTCTCGGGGAAGACGCGCAGCGGCTGGTCCATCGGCCTGCTGGACGCCGTCACCGCGCGCGAGGACGTGCGCTACGCCACCGCCGGCGGCCAGGCCGAGACGGTGGTGGAGCCCGCCACCAACTACGCGGTGGGACGGGTGATCAAGGACTTCCGCGGCGGCAGCAGCGCGGTGGGCGGCATCTTCACCGCCACGCACCGCGACCTGGACGGGGCGGATGCGCTCTCGTGGCTCCCCTCGCAGTCGTACCTGGCCGGCATCGACGCGCGGCACCGCTTCGGCGGCAACAACTACGAGGTGGAGGGCGCCGTCGTGGGCACGCACGTGCGCGGCAGCGAGGCCGCCATCACCGGCATCCAGACGCGGGCGGGGCACTACTTCCAGCGGCCCGACGCGGACCACCTGGAGCTCGACCCGGACGCCACCACGCTGAGCGGGTGGATGGGGCGCGCCAGCGTGGAGAAGGTGGGCGGGGGGCACTGGCGGGCGGGGGCGTACACGCTCGCGCGCTCGCCGGGGCTGGAGATGAACGACCTTGGCTACGTGCGCAACGCCGACTGGGCGCTGCTGGGCGGCCGGGTGGGGTACGTGGAGTTCCGTCCCGGCAAGGTGTTCCGCAACTGGAACGTGGGGCTGGACGCGTGGAACGGGTGGAGCTTCGGCGGCGAGCGGCTCAGCACCGGGTTCCATGCCGGCGGGTTCGCGCAGTGGCAGAACAACTGGGGCTCCTGGTTCGACGTGAACCACGAGTTCGAGGCGCTGCGGGCGGACGTGCTGCGCGGCGGTCCCAGCTTCACGGGCCCCGCCTACTCCAACGTCAACGTCGGCTTCTTCACCGACGGCCGGCGCCGCCTGCAGGCGGAGGCGTGGGGCGGCACCTGGAACGAGTGGGGCACCAGCGGCGGCGGATACTGGATGGGAAGCGCCATCAACTTCCGTCCCAGCTCGCGGGTGCGGCTGGCCCTGGGCCCCGGCATGGAGTACAGCCACGACCCGTGGATCTACGTGGCCGAGGGGCGGGTGGGGGACGAGCGGCACTACGTGTTCGGCGACATCCGCAACCGCTCCGCCTTCATCAGCACCCGGCTGAACTACGCGTTCACGCCCAGGCTGACGCTGGAGTTCTACGCGCAGCCGTTCGTGGCCGCGGGCGAGTACTCGGAGTTCAAGGAGGTGACGGACGGGCGCGCGGCGCGCTTCGACGACCGCTTTCACACCTACGTGGTGGGGACGGAGATCGACGAGGGCGACCCGCAGCAGTACGGCGTGCGGCTGGACGGCACGGGCGACCCGGACTTCTCCTTCCGCAACCCGGACTTCAACTTCAAGGAGCTGCGCACCAACGCGGTGCTGCGGTGGGAGTACCGGCCGGGCTCGGCGCTGTTCGTGGTGTGGAGCCACGGGCGCAGCCACTTCGTGCAGGACGGCACCTTCGGCGTGCGCCGCGACTTCGGCCGCCTGTTCGACGATTCGCTCGCCCCGCCCACGAACGTCCTGGCGATCAAGCTGAACTACTGGCTGAACCTCTAGGGAATAGGGAACAGGGAATAGCCTGCAAAAGACCCCGCCCCGGCACACTGCCGGGGCGGGGCCTTTCGCTCGTGGTGACTTCAATTCCGCGACAGCGTTGTCTTCCTGAGGGAGGCGCCGCGCGTAACCTCGGCGTGCACAGCCCTTTGGCGCCGACCGAAGGATCTCGCCGGCCGGACCGCGGAGCCGGTCGGAGCGCGTTGACGCCAGCCCCGCGGTGCGGCGGAGCAGATCCTTCGGTCGCGCGCATGGATCGGTGAGCGGGATGGCTCGTGCGAGCGCTCCCTCAGGAATACACCGTCGCGTTTCGGATTCAGTGTAAGGAATTTGCGCGAGGCTACTCCGCCGCGCTCTTCCAGCGCAGCTGGAACTCCAGCTCCTGGGTGCCGCCGGAGCGCTCGTGCTCCACGTTGAACTCGGCGTCGGCGGGGATCTTCAGGCGCTCGCCGGCCACCTGGATGGTGAACGCCCTGCCGGTCTCGATGGA
>DASTNU010000066.1:0-2781 GCA_035720605.1 Longimicrobium sp.
GCTTCGCGCGGGGCCCTCACCCCCGGCCCCTCTCCCGCAAACTGCGCGGGAGAGGGGGACAACCCTTTGCCTCGCAACGAGCTGTCATCCTGAGGGAGGCGCCGCGCGATTCCGGCGGATTACCGTGATCCATGGCGCCGACCGAAGGATCTGCTCTCCCCACCTGGTGACCCGCCGGAGTCCGTCGAACCCGCCCGCGCCGTGTCCGCGAAGGCGGACGGCGTGGGGATGTAGCCGCGATTTCAACCCCAAAACAAAGCGCCGCCGCGGATCGGGGATCCGCGGCGGCGCTGCGTTCAGCGGGGTGGACTCAGGCGACCTTGGCGACGTTGGCGGCCGCGGGGCCCTTGGCACCGTCCACCTGATCGAACTCCACCTCTTCGCCCTCCACCAGGCTGCGGAAACCGCTGCCCTGGATGGCGGAGTAGTGGACGAAGCAATCGCCGCCTCCGTCCTTCGGCGTGATGAAGCCGAAGCCCTTGGCGTCGTTGAACCACTTGACGGTGCCTACGGTGCGCATGGCAGTGCTCCCCAGATCCTGGTGTTCGCCGGGCGGGGCGTCAGCCGCCCGGTATGGCTGCGTGGGACGTGCGCCCCCCACGCGGGGCATCCGGTCGTCCGACCTGGACGAGCCGTGAGGTGAAAGCCGCGGAGGTGCCGCACGAGATCAGGGATGGGGCGGAGAAAACCACCGAGAGCGCCTGATGGGAGACGGGGCCGCGGACCGTAGCTGAACGGAGGAAGGTGTCCGGTTCGGGACACAACGTAATTCGACACGCGTAATCCGTCAAGAATAATATTCCAGGTGGTTTCCCTGCACTCCGTCTACGTGTCTGCCGCAGGAGCAGTGCGCACCGCGCGGATTGCGCGAACGCAAATCGGCGCACCCGGTGCGCCCATCCGCACCGAGTGCGCCGTCGCATCCCGTGCCGGCTGTCCTTATCGGTACTTCTCGGCCAGGCGAGCGGGGTCGGCGCCCAGCGCGTACTCCAGGCGCAGGCGCCACATCAGCAGCACCGTCCGCGCGACGCCGCGCTCCTCCCAGCGTCGGCTCGAGGTGAGCACGCGCTCGCGCAGGCACAGCGGGCGGCCCATGCGCCGGAGCGTCTTGGAGAGTGCCACGTCTTCCATCAGCGGAATCGGCGGAAAGCCCCCCGCGCGCTGGAACCAGTCGCGGCGCACGAAGATCGCCTGGTCGCCCGTGGCCACGCCCGTCGCGCGCGAGCGCCAGCCCATCGTCCGCTCCACCACGCGCAGCAGGGGATGGCGCCCGCTCAGCCGCACGTCGAACCGCCCCCAGCCCTTTCCCGATGCAGCCAGTCCGCCGATCACCGCCTCGTCCGCGCGCGGGGGAAGGAGCGTGTCCGCGTGCAGGAAGAGGAGCACCTCCCCCGCGGCGGCCGCGGCCCCGGCGTTCTGCTGCGCCGCGCGCCCGCGCCCCGAGGCGACGACGAGATCGGCGAGGGGGCGCGCCAGCTCCGCGGTGGCGTCCTCGCTCCCTCCATCCACCACGATCACCTGGTGCCCGCGCGCGCGGAGCGGCTGCAGCGCCCGCAGCGTCGGCACGATCCCCTGCGCCTCGTTCAGCGCGGGGATGATGACGGTGACGCGGAGCGGGGCGGGGTCGTCGGCGGGAGGCATCGAGGGGTGGATGGGACGGATGTGGGCGGAAACGAGAGACGGGAGGCGTGCCGCGGCCTCCCGTCCATCGCTCCCCCGCCGGGCGCGGATCAGCGGCGCTCGGGGGCCTGCTGGATGACGCGGCTGCGCACCACGCGGCCGGCGCCGTCCACCACGTACTCGATGACGGCGCCGGAGGCGTGGCGCACCTGGCGCACGGCCTGGCCGGCGGAGTTGGTGGTCTCGCGGACCAGCGGCAGGCGGGTGATCTGCCCCAGCGTGCGCTCGTTGACCAGGTTCCCGGTCGTATCCAGCGTGCGCTCCACCAGGTTCCCCGCCGTCCCCAGCGTCACCTGCACGGTCTGCCCCAGGGTGTTCACCGTCTGCGTGAGCAGGCCGCCGGGCTCCGTGACGTTGTTCAGCGTCTGCCCCACCACGCCGACCGTCTGGTCCACCACCCCGCCCGGCTGCAGCGCGGTGTTCGCCACGCCGCCCACCACGCCCAGCGTGTTCTGCACCGTGCCGGTGAGCTGCGAGAGGATCTGCGGGTTCTCGTCGATGAAGGTGAGGGCGCGGTCCACCACGTAGACCACGTTGTCCAGGTCCACCAGCAGCAGCGCCTGCGCGCGGACGCCGTTGATCCCCAGGTCCACCTCGCCGATGTGCACGTCGGCGCCGGCGCGCAGGCGCACCAGGTTGGCCACGCTGGCGTTCAGCGCCAGCCGCGCGTCCACGTTGGCGACGGTCAGCCGGATGCGCTGCACGCACAGGTTGGGCACGTCCACGATCACGTCGTACTCGCGGTACGCCGCCGGGGGCCCACCCGCGGCCGGCCGTACCTCCGGCTGGCACTCCGCGCCGAACCCCTGCTGCGCCTCCGCCAGCGAGGGCACACCCAGCGCCGCCAGCAGCGCCATCCATCCCATCGACCTGCGCATGAGCGCGTCTCCCGTCTCCCGGTGCACGTGCGCCGGATGCGTCTGGCCGACGCG
Organism: Longimicrobium sp.; assembly: GCA_035720605.1. Taxonomy (GTDB): domain Bacteria; phylum Gemmatimonadota; class Gemmatimonadetes; order Longimicrobiales; family Longimicrobiaceae; genus Longimicrobium. Next base: position 2,613 of record DASTNU010000066.1, read on the forward strand.
CCGGCGGGGGACGGGCCGCGTGCAAGAAAGTTGCCGTTTGTGCAGCGCTCTTCCGGGCATGGAACTTGACGCCCGCCGCACACCCGGAAACGGATGGACGCCCCTGAAGCGGGTGCCGGAATGGAATGGCGATGGACGTGGATGACGGCGGCCCTGCTCGCCGCGCTGG
>DASTNU010000067.1:0-2812 GCA_035720605.1 Longimicrobium sp.
CAGATCCGGAGGTTGAGACGGCGGCTGGCGTGAACAGGATAGGTGCGAAAGGGCCGGACGCGGAAGTGTGTCGTCGTCCGGCCCCGGCCGTTCACGCCGATCACTCGTTCCCTCGCGAACGCACGCCGGGTTCGTTGACGCCCCCCGCCGGGCGGGGTAAGTTTGGGCGGTCTTCTCCCCCTCTCCCTGAAAAACACCACCGGCGACCTGCATGGCCGAACCCCAGCGACGCTCCCTCATGGACCCGCCCGAGGTGGAGCGGGTGCTCGCGCGCATGGCGGGGGAGATCGTGCAGCGCACCGGCGGCGGGGGCGGGCTGCTGCTGGTGGGCATCGAGCGCCGCGGGGTGCAGCTGGCCCGCCGCATCGCCGACGCCATCGAGGGCGACGGCGGCCAGGCGCCCCTCACCGGCTCGCTGGACATCACCCTGTACCGCGACGACCTGATGACGGTGGGCCCGCGCCCCGTGGTGGGGCAGACGCGGCTCCCCACCGGCGGCATCGACGGGCGGCACCTGGTGATCGTGGACGACGTGCTCTACACCGGCCGCACCGTGCGCGCGGCGCTGGACGAGCTGGCGGACTTCGGCCGCCCCGCGCGCATCCTGCTGGCGGTGCTGGTGGACCGCGGCGGCCGCGAGCTCCCCATCCAGGCGGACGTCACCGGCGCGCGGGTGGAGGTGGCGGAGGGCGAGGTGGTGGAGGTGCTGGTGCCCGAGCTGGACGACCGGCTGGGCGTGGACCTGGTCACCCGGCCGCGGGAGGACGAGGGCTGATGGCGCTCACGCCCCTGGGCAAGGATCTGCTGGGCCTGGAAGGCCTCACGCGCGAGCAGATCACCTCCATCTTGGACACGGCGGAGACGTTCAAGGAGATCTCGGAGCGGCCGGTGAAGAAGGTGCCGGTGCTGCGGACCAAGACCATCGTCAACGCCTTCTTCGAGAACAGCACCCGCACCCGGGTGAGCTTCGAGTTCGCCGAGAAGCGCCTGTCCGCCGACACCGTCAACATCTCCACCGCCGGCAGCTCGGTGGCCAAGGGCGAGACGCTGGTGGACACGGCGCGCAACCTGGAGGCCATGCGCATCGACATGGTGGTCATCCGCCACCACGCCTCCGGCAGCGCGCACTTCCTGGCCGACCGCATCGCCAGCAGCGTGATCAACGCGGGCGACGGCAAGCACGAGCACCCCACGCAGGGGCTGCTGGACCTGATGACCATCCGCCAGCACCGCGGCCGCGTCGAGGGGCTGAAGGTGTGCATCTGCGGCGACGTGCTGCACTCGCGGGTGGCGCGCTCCAACATCCACGGCCTGCGCACGCTGGGCGCGGAGGTGGCCGTCTGCGGGCCGCGGACGCTGCTGCCGGCGTGCGTGGACGAGCTGGGGGTCCGCGTCTTTCGCCGCATCGAGGAAGCGATCGAGTGGGCGGACGTGCTCAACATCCTGCGGCTGCAGCTGGAGCGGATGAAGGGCGGGTTCATCCCCAGCCTGCGCGAGTACAACCGCGTCTTCGGCGTCAGCCGCGCGCGGGTGGAGGCGGCCCCGGGCGAGCTCCTGATCCTGCATCCCGGCCCCATGAACCGCGGGGTGGAGATCGACAGCGACGTGGCGGACGGGCCGCACTCGGTGATCCTGGAGCAGGTGACCAACGGCGTGGCCGTGCGGATGGCCGTCCTGTACCTCCTGGCCGGCGGCGCGCCGGAGCAGGCGGAAGCGGCCAAGGGAGGGGCGGCGGTATGAGGCCGACGCTGATCCGCGGCGGGCGGGTGGTCGATCCGTCGCAGAAGCTGGACGCCGTCCTGGACGTCCTTCTCGCCGACGGCCTGGTCGCGCGCGTCGGGGAGGGTCTCGACGCGCCGGAGGGGGCGGAGACGGTGGACGCGTCGGGCCTCGTCGTGGCGCCGGGGCTGATCGACGTGCACGTGCACCTGCGCGAGCCGGGGCAGGAGCACAAGGAGACGATCCGGAGCGGGGCGCGGGCGGCGGCGGCGGCCGGCTTCACCGCCGTGGTGGCGATGCCCAACACGGACCCGCCGATCGACAACCCGGCGTCCGTGGGCTTCGTGCTGGCGGAGGGGCTGCGGGCGGGCGGGGCGCGCGTCTATCCCACCGGCTGCATCACCGTGGGCCAGAACGGCGAGCAGCTCACCGAGTTCGGCGAGCTGATCCACGCGGGCGCGGTGGCGGTGACGGACGACGGGCGCCCGGTGAGCAGCGCCGGGATGCTGCGGATGGCGCTGGAGTACGCGCTCACCTTCGACCTCCCCGTCGCCGTGCACGAGGAAGAGCTGACGCTCTCGCGCGGCGGCTCGATGAACGAGGGGATCATCGCCAGCCGGCTGGGCCTCACCGGCATCCCCAACGAGGCCGAGGACGTGATGATCGCCCGGGACCTGCTGCTGGCGGAGCTCACCGGCGGGCGCCTGCACGTGCAGCACGTCTCCACGCGCCGCGGGGTGCAGCTCATCCGCGAGGCGAAGCAGCGGGGCGTCCGCGTGACGGCGGAGGCCACGCCGCACCACTTTACCCTCACGGACGCGGCGGTGGAAGCGTACCGCACCGACGCCAAGATGAACCCGCCGCTGCGCAGCGAGGCGGACCGGCAGGCGGTGCGGCAGGGGGTGCACGACGGCACGCTGGACGTGATCGCCACCGACCACGCGCCGCACCACTACGACGAGAAGGAGCAGGCTTTCGACGACGCGCCGAACGGGATCGTGGGCCTCGAGACCGCGCTCGGCCTCGCGCTCACCCACCTGGTCGGGAAGGGGATCGTGGACCTGCCGACGCTGGTCGAGCGGATGAGCGTCGC
>DASTNU010000068.1:0-2529 GCA_035720605.1 Longimicrobium sp.
CGCGCCTCGGCCGAACGCGCCATACGCCACGAGCCTGAAGTCCGGGTTCTCCTCGATCGCGGCGCGCAGCCGCCGGAGAAACGGCTCGACCGCCGAGACGAACGGATCGCCTTCCAAAAGGCCTTTGAGGCTCTCGCCCGCCTCGCGCACGCGCCGGCGCATGGAGTCGAGCCCGTCCCCGTTCAGCCGCGTACCGGCCACCCAGGCGCGCACCCGGATCTCCCAGGTGAGCCGGGTGCCTTCCGCCTCGGGTTCGATGCGCAAGACGATGCGCGGGACGATCAGGCACAGCGCGCGGCGAGTGAAGGCGAGCTCGATCCGGCGGTTCGGCTCAACGCGGGCGACGCGGACGCGCTCCCTTACCACACTCAAGTTGATGATCTCCTCGACGGCGAAGACCACTCCCTCGCGCATCCCTCGCCCTTCTTCCCAGCGGAAGAGCTGATTCTTGACATGCAGGCCCTGGTAGTTCTCGTCCATGTTCTCGAAGAAGCCGAAGACGCGTTCGGGGGTGGTGCGGATCCAGACGGTATCCGTGATGCGCATGGGTGAGGATCCTGTTCAGGCGTAGCAAAGGTTTGCGCGGGAACCCGGTACCCGCGTCCGCCCGGCCAGCAGCACGACGCTCACGGCGTCGGCCGCGGGGAAACAGCGGCAGAGGATGCCCGCGCGGCGGATGCTCAACTCCGGTGCGGGAGCGAAATCAGGTGTTTGCGGCTTCCAATCGAAAGCTCCGGAACGCGTGTCGTCAAGCCGTGGCGGCACCCTCTGCGAAACTACCCGGGCATGGCACCGAACCACCCGCACGCCAGTCACGGCGCGGTGTTTTCGGGGTCGTGTGCCGGCCACGGCAGGGTGGCCAGGCTGGCCGCTTACTGCAAACAGATCAGGTGCATCGAACAGAACTGTCGGATGTGCGGGTGGCGCCTGAACCGCCAGCCGCCCCACTCTTTGCGGGTGATGGTTTGGGAAAGGCATTCCAGGTCCCGAAGTGAGGGCGGCCCCATGGAAACGAGCCTCGTTACGGACGCGGAGGAACGCAGACCGGCTGATCCGGCGGATGAAGAAGAGCCGCTGGACGCGCCGAGGTCCCGCGTAGCGCGGCTGGCCGCGCGCCTGCTGGACGTGTCCGTGGTGCTGGTGGTCGCTCCAGGCTCCGGAGAGGGCGGCGTCAGAGCGCATCCGGCGGGGGTCGAAGACGACTTGCCCGCCGGCCTGCTGCGTACCCTGCGGAACCTGGCGCGCCAAGTAGCCGACAACGGCGAGCCGCTGTGGCTGGACGACGTCTCCGGCGCACCCGCTGGTCCGGAGAAGCGGGAGGCCGGCGCCGCCGCGTTCGCCGGCGTTCCCTTGCGGGACGGCGCGGGCGTCGCGGGGTCACTGTGTGTCGCCGACTTGCGCGGGCGCGCGTGGGAGCCTCGGGACCGAGTGGCGCTGGAGGACCTGGCGGAGCTTCTTGCCGGCCAGCTCGAAACCGTGGGCGACGCGTCCGAGCGGGAGTCCGCGCACGAGCACCTGCGCGAGATCGCGGACGGTTTCGCCGCCGTCATCGAAGCTTCCCCGCTCCCGATCCTCGCCATCGACCGCGAGGGCAGGATCGAGCTGTGGAGCCCCGCGGCCGAGCGGATGTTCGGCTGGGCGCAGGAGGAGGTGCTGCGCAGGCCCAGCCCCATCGTCCCCCAGGCCGAGCGCGAGACGTACCTGCGGCTGCGGGAGCGGGCGCTCGCGGGGGAGCGGCTTACGGGAGTGGAGGTGCGGCGGGTGCGCAGGGACGGGTCCGCCATCGACGTGAGCTTTTCCACCGCGCCGCTCACCAACCCCGCAGGCGAGGTCTACGGCAGCATCATCATCCTGGACGACATCACGGAGCGGCGCAGGGCCGAAGAGCGGCTGCGATTCCTGGAGACGGCGGGCCGGGTGCTGGGCGGGCTGTTCGAATACGAGGACCGGCTGGAAAGCCTGGCGAGGCTGGCCGTTCCCGCGCTGGGCGACCTGTGCGTCATCGACCTGCTGCGGGACGACGGAGATCTGACGCGGGCCAAGGCGGTGCACGCGGATCCGCGGTGGGAGGCGCTGCTGCAGGTACCCGACGGCCCGGCCGGCGATGGTCCCATCGCCCGCGTCATCAGCGGTGAGGCGCTGCTGGTCCCGGCGGCGACCGACGAGGCCCTTCACCTGCTGGGACGGGGGACGCCGGTCGAAGCGATCCGGCGGATGGGCGTGCGATCGCTCCTCAGCGTCCCGCTCCATGCCCACGGCAGGAACCTGGGCGTGCTCACCCTTGCGTCAGCGGAGTCGGGGCGCCGCTACGGGGACGACGACCTCTCGCTGGCGCGGGAGATGGCCGGCCGAGCGGCGCTCCTGCTGGACAACTCGCGCCTGTACCGCGAGGCGCAGCAGTCCACGCGCGCCCGCGAGGAGATCCTGGCGGTCGTCTCGCACGAGCTGAGGAATCCGCTTCAGGCCATCACCGTGCTGGTGGACACGCTGCTGCAGTGGCTGCCAGCCGAGGCGTGGCGGGACGCCGAG
>DASTNU010000069.1:0-3048 GCA_035720605.1 Longimicrobium sp.
CAGGCTTGCGCGGGAGAGGTGGAGCGGCATCGCGCATCCGGGCGCGCGGCAGGAGCCCTGTCCGCGCAGGGGGACGGCACGTCGTGGTTGCGGCGATCGATGCCGATCGCGAATCTAATCCGGTCATTCCCTGGTTGCGGACGCGGGTGGGTGGGACGGCGCACACGGCCGGGCCGCCGGGTCCGCGCGGGCGGACTTTGCGAATTTCCAGCGGCGAACCCATTCGCTCCGGCGGGGGGAGCGCGGCGATTCCCCGTCCGGAATCGCAACGGGGATCGATCGCCGGCCGCGGGGGCGGGGGATCCCTGGCCCCGGCATCGCCCCGCGCTCCGTCTGTCGAAGCGCGGGGCTCCCCGGTAGATTGGCGCCGTCGTCCATCGCGTCCGCGGCACATCCGCTCCAGCGCCACCCGCCATGCCCGTCGAAAAGCCCGAGAAGACCCGAGACCGCCTGTTCCTGATCGACGGCTACGCGCTCATCTACCGCGCGTTCTTCGCACTCATCTCGCGGCCGCTCGTCTCGTCCAGGGGCGAGAACACCTCGGCGGCGTGGGGGGTGGCGCGCTTTCTCATCAAGATCTTCGAGAAGCACCAGCCGGACTACCTGGGGATGGTGTTCGACGCGGGCGACAGCGAGCGGGTGGAGCTGTACCCCGAGTACAAGGCCACCCGGGAAAAGATGCCGGACGAGCTGGAGCTCTCCCTCCCCCGCATCCGGCAGCTGGTGGAGGCGTTCAACATCCCCGTGCTGGAGCTGCAGGGCTACGAGGCCGACGACGTGATCGGCACGCTGGCGGCGCGCGCGGAGGAGACCGGGCTGGAGACGGTGATCGTGAGCGGCGACAAGGACTTCTACCAGCTCATCCGCCCCCACGTCTGCCTGCTGAACCCGGGGCGCGGCGGGCCGACGGCCGTCGAGGAGGAGTGGGTGGACACGCGCAACGCCAGCGAGCGCCTGGGCGTGCCGCCGGAGCGCGTGGTCGACTACCTGGGGCTGATCGGCGACAGCAGCGACAACGTTCCGGGGGTCAGGGGGATCGGCCCCAAGACGGCGATCCAGCTGATCGAGGAGTACGGGCCCATGGAGAACCTCCTGGCCCACACCGCGGAGATCAAGAGCAAGCGCGCCCGCGAGGCGCTGGAGGCGTTCGCCGCCGACGCGCTGCTCTCCAAGAAGCTGGTCACCATCCGCGACGACCTGCCGGTGGAGCTGGACCTGCAGGCGCTGCGCTGCCGCGAGCCGGACCGCGCCGCGCTCAAGGACATCTTCTTCGACCTGGAGTTCCACTCCCTCATCCGCGACTTCGCCGCCGTGGGCCCCGCGGGCGCCGCGATGGAGGAGGCGAAGCCGGCGAACCGGCTGGAGGCCGAGTACGTCCTCCTCTCCACCGCGCGGGAAGTGCACGATCTCGTCTCCCGGGCGCGCGCGGCGGGGCGGTTCGCGGTGGACACGGAGACCAGCGACACCGACCCCATGCGCGCGGAGCTGTGCGGCATCTCCATCGGCGTCGAGGTGGGGACGGCGTACTACCTTCCCTTTCGCCACCGCACCCGCGGCCCGGACCAGGGCGACCTGATGGGCGACCTGATGCCGCCGGTATCGAAGGACGGCCCGGACCGCGAGGTGGTGGCCAACCTGCCGGAGCTGCACGGGGAGGAGATGCGCCCGCTGCTGGAGCTGCTGGAGGACGGGTCGGTCCGCAAGCTGGGGCAGAACCTGAAGTACGACTTCCTGGTCTTTCGCCGCGAGGGGATCGCGCTGCGGGGGATCGACTTCGACACCATGGTCGCCAGCTACGTGCTGGAGCCGGGGCGCCGCGAGCACGGGCTGGACTCGCTGGCGCTGCAGCACCTGGACCACCGCACCGTCGCCTACGACGAGGTGACGGGGAAGGGAAAGGCGCAGATCCCCTTCGCCGAGGTGGGGCTGGAGGCGGCGTGCACCTACGCCGCCGAGGACGCCGACATCGCCCTGCGGCTGGCGGAGCGCTTTGGCCCGGAGCTGGAGAGCCTGCACCTGGACGGGCTCTTCCGCGACATCGAGATGCCGCTGGTGTGCGTGCTGGCGGAGATGGAGTGGAACGGCATCCGCATCGACGAGCCGTTCTTCCGGCGGATGGGCGAGGAACTGCGCACGCAGCAGCGCGCGGTGGAGGCGCAGATCTATGCCGAGGCGGGGGAGGAGTTCAACATCGGCTCCACCCCGCAGCTGCGCGAGATCCTCTTCGGCCGGCTGGGGCTGCCCATCATCAAGAAGACCAAGACGGGCGCGTCGACCGACGTGGACGTGCTGCAGGCGCTGGCGGCGCAGGGGCACACCCTTCCCACGCTGCTGATGCAGTACCGCCAGATCGACAAGCTGCGCGGGACGTACGTCGACACCCTGCCGCACACGGTGAACCCGCGCACGGGACGCATCCACACCTCCTTCAGCCAGACCATCGCGGCGACGGGGCGCCTGTCGTCGTCCGACCCCAACCTGCAGAACATCCCCATCCGTACGGAGATGGGGGCGGAGATCCGCCGCGGCTTCATCCCGGCGGAGGGGCACCGCTTCGTCAGCGCGGACTACTCGCAGATCGAGCTGCGCATCCTGGCGCACTACTCCCGCGACGAGGCGTTCGTGGAGGCCTTCCGCGCCGGGCTGGACATCCACCGGCAGACGGCGGGGATCGTCTTCGGGGTGCCGCTGGACTCGGTGACGCGCGAGATGCGCGACCGGGCCAAGACGGTGAACTTCGGCATCATCTACGGGCAGGGGCCTTTCTCGCTGGCCAACCAGCTGGGGATCAGCCACGCCGAGGCCAAGGAGTTCATCGACGAGTACTTCCGCCGCCTCCCCGGCGTGCGACGTTATCTCGACGAGCAGATGGAGAAGGCGCGCCAGACCGGCTACGTGGAGACGCTGACGGGGCGGCGGCGCTACATCCCGGAGATCAACGCGCGCAACTTCAACGTGCGCTCCTTCGGCGAGCGCGCGGCCACCAACGCGCCCATCCAGGGCACCGCGGCGGACCTGATCAAGATCGCGATGATTCGCGTACAGCAG
>DASTNU010000070.1:0-19285 GCA_035720605.1 Longimicrobium sp.
CCCCTCCACCGCGGTCACCTCGAAGCGCACGTCGTCGTACTCCACCGTGTCGCCCACGACGGGGGGGCGGTCCAGCAGCGCCAGCACCAGGCCGCTCACCGTGTCCACCTCCTCGTGCTCCAGCACCAGCCCCAGCTCCTCGCCCACCTCGTCCACCCGGTCCGTCCCCTCCACCAGCAGACGCCCCTGCGCGTCGCGCTTCACGTCGGGGCGCTGCACCCACCCCTCCTCGATCTCGCCGACCACCTCTTCGAACAGGTCCTCGATGGTGATGATCCCCGCGGTGCCGCCGTGCTCGTCCATCACCACCGCCATCTGGCTGTTCACGCGCCGCATGGCGCCCAGCACCGCGTCCATCCCCGCCGTCTCGGGGATGAAGGGCACCTCGCGCACCTCCGACGGCCGCAGCGCGCGGCGGTTGGGCATGCGCCGCAGAATGTCCTTGATGTGCACCACGCCCACGATGTGGTCCAGGCTCCCCTCGAACACGGGGTAGCGCGTGTGGGGCGTGGCGCGCAGGATGCGCAGCAGCTCCTCCGCCGGCGCCCCCGCGGGGATGCCCACCACCCGCACGCGCGGGATCATCACCTCCCCCGCCGTCAGCTCGCCGAACTCCAGGAGCTCCTGCACCACGTCCGCGCTCTCCCGCCGCAGCATCCCCCCCGCCTGGCTCTCGCGGACGATGAACTGCAGCTCCTCGGGCGTGCGGTAGTGCTCGCCGCTGGCCACGAAGCGGTTGATCCCCACCAGCCGCAGCAGCGCGTTCCCCAGCGCGTTCAGCACGATCACGGGGATGATGACGATGCGCTGGATGACCAGGATCACCGGCGTCACCAGCAGGCTGGCGCGGTCGGCGGACTGCAGCGCGAGGGACTTGGGGATCATCTCCCCCACCACGATGTGGAAGTAGGTGAGGATGCTGACCGCCAGCACGCTGGCCAGGGTGTGCGCCGCCGCCTCCTTCATGGGCCCGTGCAGCCCCGCGGCGATCCACTCCGCCAGCACGTGCTCGCCGTACATCCCCAGCCCCAGGGAGGCGATGGTGATGCCCAGCTGCGCGGTGGCGATGTAGCGGTCCTGCCGCCGCGGGTCGCGCAGGATCCCCGCGACCACCCGCGCGATGGCGTCGCCCTCCGCCGCGCGCCGCTCGATGGCCGCCCGCGGCGCGCCCACGATGGCGAACTCCGCCGCCACGAAGAGCGCGTTGAGCAGGATGAGGACGGTGATGATGAGGATGGGGACGAGCTTATCCATCGCTTCCCACCTCCGGGTCTTCCGCCCGCCGCCGGCCGTGCGGCGCCGCGACCACGGAGCCCACCGCGTGGCCCGACACCGCCTCCACCTCCACCTCCACCCCGTCGATGGTCACCCGCTCCCCCGCCTGCGGCACGTGGCCCAGCTCCTCCATCACCCGTCCCCCCACCGTGTCGGCCTCGCCCTCCCACAGGATGCCGATCCAGGGCTCCGCCTCGTCCAGCCGCAGCCAGCCGGGAAGGCGCACCCGCCCGTCGTCCAGCCGCTCCGGCCCCGGCTCGTCCACGCGGAACTCGTCGGCGATCTCGCCCATCACCTCCGTGAGCACGTCCTCCAGCGTCACCAGCCCCGCCACCCCGCCGAACTCGTCCATTACGATGGCCAGGTGGCTGCGCCGCTCGCGCATCAGCGTCAGCAGCCGGTCCGCCGTCACGCTCTCGTGCACCATCAGGATGGGGCGCATGAGCTCGCGCAGGGCCCGCACCCGGCCCCCCTCCAGGTAGCCGCGAAAGAGGTCCTTGGTGTGCAGCAGCCCCTCCACGTGGTCGATGTCGCCGCGGTAGACGGGAAGGCGCGTGTACGGCGCGTCCGCCATCCGCCGCAGCACCTCGTCCACCGGCGCGTCGATGTCCACGGCCACGATCTCCTGGCGGGGCACCATCAGGTGGCGCGCGGGGCGAATGCCCAGCTGCAGCGCCCGCCGCAGCCGCCGGTGCTGGTCCGGCTCCAGCAGCCCGCCCTCGCGGCTCTCGGCGATCAGCAGGTCGATCTCTTCGGGGCTGTGGATGTGGCGGTGGCCCACGGGCTGGACACCCATGGCCCGGAGCGCCAGGTTGCCGCTGCCGTTGAGGAAGCGGATGAAGAGGGAGAAGGCCGCCAGCGACCACTTCATCGGCAGGCTGGTGCGCAGCGCCACCTGGGTGGGATACTGCAGCGCCAGCGACTTGGGCACCAGCTCGCTCAGCACCATCGCCAGGACGGTCAGCACGACCAGGATGACGCCGGCCGCGGTGGAGCGCGCCGTGCCGGCGGAGACGCTCGGCCAGAGCTGGCGGATGACGCCCGCCAGCGGCCCGGCCAGCGACGCCTGCCCGTACGCGCCGATGATGAGCGAGGTGAGGGTGATGCCGATCTGGCAGGCGGCGATGTAGGTATCGAGCGCCTGGGGGTCGTCCAGGTAGGGAAGCAGGCGCAGCGCGGAGGCGTCGCCCTGCTCCGCGCGCTGGCGGATGCGGCTGCGGCGCACGCTCACCGCGGCGAACTCCGCCGCCACGTACAGGGCGGTGAGCGCGATGAGCCCCAGGATGACCAGCAGAGGCAGCAGAGGCATCAGGCGCCCGCGCGGGACGGTGGCGGAGGCGCGGAATGCGCCTTCGCCAGGGGGCGCGGCAGGGCCGCGACGCTCGTCGGTCTTGTGCTCGCGCCCGGAAAGTTGCTCATTGTGGGAATTCTGCGAACGCACGGAGCACGCCAGACCGGCCCCGCGCCGGGCAGGCACCCCGCATGCGGTGGAGGGTACGTGTTGCGCGAACCCCCCGCAAGGCGATCCTATTAGGCGGTCCCGGGGCGCGGCGCCTGCCGCGGCTCCCCGCTGACCACGACCAGAAGAACCGGCCGGAGGATGGACCAGGAAACCGCCCTGAGCGACAAGCTTCGCGACCGAATCCTGAGCAGCCTGCACCTGGGCCTGCTCCAGCCCGGCGACCGGCTCCCCAGCATCCGCACCCTGTGGCGGGAGATGGGAGTGGACCACCGGGTGGTGGCGCAGGCGTACCGCCTGCTCGAAGACGAGGGGCTGGTGGAGGTGCGCGGCCGGTCGGGCGTGTACCTGGCCCCCCAGGACCAGCTGGGCGGCGAGGTGCTGGCCGAGACGGCGCGCTGGATGGCCGGCGTGCTGGTGGAGGGGTGGAAGCGGCGGATGACGCTGGCCGAGATCCCCGAGCTCATCCGCCGCTGCACCAGCACCGTGCGCCTGCGCTGCGCCTGCGTGGAGAGCAACGAGGACCAGATGACGGCGTACTGCGCGGAGCTGGAGGAGCAGTTCGGCCTGGAGGCGGTCCCCGTCTACATCTCGCCCGTTCCCCTTCCCCGCCCCGACCGCTCGGTGGAGTTCCACGCGGTGGAGGAGAAGATCCGCCAGACGGACCTGGTGGTCACCACCAGCTACCACTCGCGGCTGGTGCGCAAGGCGGCGGAGAACGTGGGCGTTCCCGCGGTGACGCTCACGGTGAACAGCGAGGTGGTGGAGACGGTGCAGCGGCAGATCCGCTCCGGCGGCATCACGCTGGTGTGCGTGGACCCGGAGTTCGGCAACAGGCTGCGGGCCATGTACGCCGACGCCGCCGAGGGGGCGGAGCAGATCCGCGTGGTACTGGCGCAGGACGCGGCCACGCTGGCGTCGCTGCCGCGCGACGAGTCGGTGATCCTCACGCGCGCGGCAGCCAACCAGCTGGGCGAGTCGGCGGAGCTGCCGCCGCTGCTGCTGCCGCACTCGCCCACCTTCTCGGCGCACACCGCGCGGGAGCTGCTGCAGCTCATCATCCGGCTGAACCTGGCCGCCGCCGAGAAGCAGGACCCGTCCGAGCTCCTCGCCAGCGCGGCCGCGGGCTGACCGTCCCCCCGGATTCGACGATTGCACGGCGGCCCGCGGAGCGCTCCGCGGGCCGCCGTCGTTTTCGGGCAAGGCCGAGTCCGCAAAAGAATGGGCCTCACACGGAGTCAACGGAGTAAGAGTTTTCTCGTGCCGCCTCCGCTGCCTTCACGGTGCAGCCAGACTCATGGTCGCCGATGGCATGGCGCGCCGGCCGACGAGGCACGAGCCGGCGCGGGCTTTCGGGAACGGAAGGGGGATGGGAGCGCGGCAGGGGGCCATCGAAAATTTTGGGGGGAGGGAAGATGCGGTTCGCCGGATCATCACCGGAGCGCGGCGGAACCAGCGGCCCGGACACCTGATGCGCGATCTGGAGAAGCATCCGCCAACGTGGCGGCCAAAGCGATCCGATAGCCGTCCCCACTTCCCTTCTTCCCTTCGGCCACGCACTTTGCTGGCGAGAACATCGGCAGGAAATCCACGACGCAGACGCATGAGCGAGCCCACCACCCCCGCCGAGCTCTACCAGTTCATCTACGACACCGCGCGCCGGGCGGAGCGCCGCGGCGACTGGACGGGGCCCGGCGCCGTCGCCGACAGCGTGCAGCGCCACGTGCTGAACTTCCTGGGCACCCTGGCCCTGGCGGACGGCGACGTCAACGCGCACGAGGCGGCGTACGTCAGCAAGATGCTGCGCGCGGCCACCATCATCGGCATGGACCAGGACAAGGTGCGCGGCATGCTGATGCGCCACGGCGAACAGGAGCCGGCGACCGCGGCCGGGTGGGTGCCGGACTACTTCCAGGTCCTCATCCGCGGCGACCGCGAGCGCGGCACGGTGAACGCCATGAACGTGGCGCTCTGCCTGCGCGAGCTGGGGCTGCAGCTGATGGTGAGCGACGGCGACAGCCTGCCGCGCGAGGCGGAGCTCATCGCCCACCACGTGATGATGCTGGAGCGCGCCGCCGCGGCCGCCGGCGTGGGCGAGCCGAAGAAGGACGGCGCACCACCGGCGGACGGGCAGGCCCCGGCGGAGCCGCAGCCGCCGGTGGAGCCACGCCCTCCCGTGGAGCCGCGGCCCCAGGTGCAGGCCTCCGGCCCCGCCGATCCGGCCGCGCAGCCCGCCGCGCCCCAGGAAGCGGAGCTGGTGCCGCCGGTGCCGCTGAACGAGCTGATGGCGAAGCTGCACAAGCTCGTCGGGCTGGAGAAGGTGAAGAAGGAGGTGGAGACGCTCACCAACCTGGTCCGCATCAACCAGATGCGGAAGGAGCGCAAGCTTCCCGTCCCGCCGCTCTCGCTGCACATGGCGTTCACCGGCAACCCGGGGACGGGCAAGACCACCGTGGCGCGGCTGCTGTCGCAGATCTTTCGCGCCATCGGCGTGCTGGAGAAGGGACACCTGGTGGAGACGGCCCGCTCCGGCCTGGTGGCCGGCTACGTGGGGCAGACCGCGCTCAAGGTGCAGGAGAAGGTGCAGGCGGCCATGGGCGGCATGCTGTTCATCGACGAGGCCTACGCCCTGGCCACGGGCGACGAGGAGGACTTCGGGCGCGAGGCGGTGGACACGCTGGTGAAGCTCATCGAGGACCACCGCGACAGGTTCGTCGTGGTGGTGGCCGGCTATCCCGCGCCGATGCAGAAGTTCCTGGACAGCAACCCGGGGCTGCGCTCGCGCTTCAACCGCTTCATCCACTTCGACGACTACGAGCCGGACGAGCTGTTCCAGATCATGCAGCGCATGTGCGAGGAGCACGGCTACAAGCTGGACGCGAAGGCGGGCGAGTACGTCGTGGCGCTGCTGACGCACCTGTACGAGAAGCGCGGCGAGAACTTCGCCAACGGGCGCGACGTGCGGAACATCTTCGAGCAGGCGGTGGCGAACCAGGCCAACCGCGTGGGGCCGATGGAGAGCCCCTCGGACGAGGCGCTGTGCACGCTGCAGGCGGAGGACGTGCCCGGGCACGACGAGTACGTCAGGAAGCTGGCGGAGTGGGAGGCGAACTCGGTGGAGGTCGCCTGCCGCTACTGCCAGCACAGGTTCCGGCAGCCGAAGGGCAAGGGCACCGTCAAGGTCACCTGCCCCAACTGCGGCGAGGTGTCGCGGGTGAAGACGTGAGAACGAGAGTGTGCCGCCGAGCCGTGATCCGCCGCGGCAAGCGTTGATTTGCTGAGAGGGTGTCGCCAAACCCCGCACCGACGATTGTCTGAGGGAGCGCATACGAGTAACCCGAAGTAATGCAAACGTTTGCGCGCGACCGAAGGATCTGCTTCGCCGTACCGGGGGGCTGGCTCTGGTGCACCGAACCAGCTCCTCGGTCCGGCCGGCAAGATCCTTCGGTCGGCGCCAGAGGATCGTGTGGATTGGAAGTTACACGCGGCGCCTCCCTCCAGGAAAACAACCGCGTGCACGAGGCGTGGCAACACTCGCTGAGCCTGACGGGCGGGGTGCTGGCACGCGGGCGCGGGGCGTGGTATCTTGTGCCGCGCTGAGCCCCACGGAACCGACGACGAGAGAGACACGACGATGCATGGTGGTCCGGCCGACGTATTGAACCTGTTCCTGCACATGGGCGTGTTCGGGCTGGTTACGTTCCTGATCTACCTGGCGTGCATGGCCATGGTGCGCGTGGAGGACCGCCGGCAGGAAGCCCGCCGCCGCCGGAGCTGACCGCCCGCGCGGTCGCGGATGAGCGCGAACGGCCCCGGCATCATTGCCGGGGCCGTTCCCGTGTGGTCCCCGCGCGCGGGCGACAATGGAAAGGGGCTCCCTGCGTGGAGTCGCCACGACGGACGCAAGAGGGGACGCGGACGAAGCCTTCGTCCGCGTCCCCTCTCTTCTTCGCGCCCTCACGAAAGTCCTCGCCCTACTTCTTTTTTCGATTCCGCTTGCGGGCCTGCTTCGCTGCCTTGCGCTGGGCCCTGGCCTTCGCAGCGGCGTCCGCGGGAGGCGTGCGGGAACCCTGGCGGCGCGCCCCGTACCCGTCGTCGTCCGGGTGGGGCGTGGTGCCCGGCGGGATCAGCCCCAGCACTGCCCGCACTTCATCCCAGCTGCGGTAGCCGGTCGGCGCGACGGCGCCGGCGGCGTAGGCAGCCTCCATCAGGGGCGCGGCGCCCGACTCGCGCAGGGCCACCAGCTCGGCGATCAGAAACCCGTTCAGGTCACGGGACTGGTACCGCCAGTCTTCCAGCTGCTTCACCAGCACCGCCACGGCTTCATCGCGGCGCTCCGGGTGCTGCATCGCCACGTTGGTGATCACCGCGCCCGCGTCCATCCGCAGGGCCTCGTCCTTCTCTTCGTCGAACAGCAGCAGCGTGGCCGCGTGCAGCGCCGCCGGTCCGATCATCCCCAGGATGTCGGGAAGCTCCTTCTGCACCCACCCGTCGTCGTTGCGCTGCTCCAGCAGGGCCAGCAGCGGCCCCGCGGCCTCCTGCGCCTCCAGCTGGCCCAGCGCGCGCCACGCGTGGATCGGCGCCCAGCTGCCGGGATCGCGCTCCGGCGCGTCCAGCAGCGCCGCGTCGGTGGCCATGCGGATGAGCGCGGGGACGTGCCGGTCCTCCAGCCCCAGCGTGCGGTAGTCCGGCCACGTGCGTCGCCGCGCCGGCTCCGCCCCCAGCTTGAGCAGCCGGTCGACGGGAGGAAGACAGGTCACGTCGATCCGGGAGGAGGTTGATGGATGACCAGATGCCACCTTCGGCGCGACAAGCTGTCGCCGCTGCTCCCGCACCGCAATCGGATGCTCGATCTGGCGACTCGGGATCCGGGGATGTCCGCCAGCTGGACACCGTTCCCCGCCGCAGAGGCAACGCCCTACAGGAGCATCCACGCTCGTCCACAACCGACGGCAGCCCGGCGTTGCCGGACCGCAGCGCACGCACATCCACCGCTTTCGGACCGAAGGGAAATGACTGGATCGAGGCCGACAACACTACTGCGGAAGGGTGGCCGAAGAGCTCGGCGGCGCGACGCACGACGCGCGTCCGCGACAGGTGCCCTACGCGGCAGATCGGATGCTTGACACACCTGCGTTGCGCACGCGTCGCCCCTGATCCAGCCGACTCGGTCGTCCGCGCTCCGCCCTGGCTCTCCATGACAGGTTCATGGCATGCAGATGACAAACCTCCGTTCCACACCCTCCGACCTCCGAACCAGGCTCCAGCTCCTCTACGGCGCCGCAGCGGTGCTGGCGCTCGCCGCAGCGCTGGGCCCGATGCGTCTCGCCGCCCAGCCGCGCGGCGGCGTCCAGGCCGTGCACCGCTACGTGAGTGCCCACGAACGCTACGTGGACCATGTGCTGATGGGTGCCGACGGGGTGCTGGTGGGCCTGGAAGCGGGCCGTGCCGACGGCTCTCTCCCGCGCGACCAGCTGATCGTCCATCTCCCCCCGACGGACGCGGACAGCCTGTGCGTGTCCATTCGCTCCATCGACGGACGCTACGAAGGAATCTTCCAGTTCGCCGCCCGCCCCATGCCGCGCGGTCCCGTGCTGGTGGACGTGCGCTCGCCCGAGTATCCGGAGCAGCGGGCGGCGTACGCGCCCGAGCGCCTCGCCGTGCACGCGTCGCTGGGAAGCTCGTGCTCCAGCGGAACGGGAACCACGGTCCTGGCGGGCCGGACCCGCGCGGCGCCGGACGCCCTGCGCCTGTCGTTGAACGCCGACGCGGGGATGCTGGTGCGCGCCGAGATGGCACCCGCCGCTCCGGCTTCCGAACCCGTGCGCTGCCCCCTCGTCGGCGAGCCCAACCCCTACGCCTTCAACCGCACCTGCACGGTTCCGCTTCCGCCGGCCGGTCCCTACCAGCTGCGGCTGACGCTGTGCATCCCCGGTCAACCTCCCCGGCGCATCACCTATCCCGTGGAGGCGCCGTGACCGCGCCGGACCCGGCCTCTCTTCTCACGCCGCCCGGGGTCCGCGGCCGTGCATGGCCGCACCTCGTCGTCGGGGGCGTGTCGCTGTGCGCGCTGTTGGCGCTGGTGGACGACCTGAGCCGGAGGGAGGTCGTCACCCTCTTCAAGGTCACGGCGGAGAGCGAGCGGGTGGAGCTCACCGTCGAGGCGGGGGGCACGGACCCCATCCGCCTCTCCGGCGCCAGCGTGCAGGACGACTGCCGCACCCTCGCGGGGGTGACCGGCGACCTCCGGCTGGCGGACGGCGTTCGCGTGGTGCTCACGCGCATCGGGGAGGACCCGGTGCTCACCCTGGTCGCCGAGGCCCCGGAGGGCGGGAGCAGCGTGGGGATGCTGCAGCCGGACGGCGGGGCGCCGGTCGAGCTGCAGGGCGGCGCGGCGATCACGCTCCCGCTGGCGGCGTCCGACGCCACGCCGGCGCGGCGCGCCAGCCTGCACTTCGCCGCCCGCGACGTCCGGATCGGCGCCCGCTGGCGACCGGGGACGGCGGGCGCCACGCAGCCCCTGCTCCGCTCCGGGCGGGTGTCGCTCATCGGGCTGGCGCAGGGCGACGTTCCCTTCGAGGCCCAATCCTTCGAGCTCGGCCCGTACGAGACGATCACGGACTTTCCCGACCCCCGCCCGCCCGCCGAGCAGCCGCTCTGGTGGGGGACCGTCACCGCCGAAGCGGGCACGGGAATGAGGACCACCTTCGCGGTGATGGACACGCGCATCGCCCTGTGGCGCGGCTCGGTTCCCTACCGGCTGGGCGTCACCGTCTTCGACCACCTTCGCGGACATCCCCGCTTCGCCCTGTTCTGCGCGGTGTTCGTCATCCTCGCGCTGATCGCCGTCTCCCTCGTCTCGCACGCCCTGCGGAACGCCATCGACAGGCGCGCGACAACCGTTTTCACGAGGATCTGAACGATGTCGATCCGATCGATCTACCCCCTGGTCGCGCTCGCGCTCTGGGCGCCCGCACTCGACGCGCAAGGCGGGCTGCGCCTGGCGGCCATCGAGGAACCCGGCTCCCAGGGCGTCGGCATCCTGCGCCCCCGTTTCGTGGGTGAATGCTTCGTGGTGGTGCCCAGCCACGTCGTCGACCCGGAAGTGGACGACAGGATATGGGTGACCACGACGGCGGGCGGCCGCGAAGCCCTGGTGAACGTTCTGGACCGCTATTCGGCCGACCTGGGACTCTGGCTGATGCAGCGTCGCGTCGATCGCACCGCCTGTCCCGCCTGGCCGTCGGCGTCCGCCGTAAACCACGCGCTCGAGCGGGCCAACCTGCACGGAACGCAGGGGATGCTCACACCGTGGACCCCGCACGGGCCCGGCGCCCAGGTCCCGGTGCGGATCTGGGGATTGACGAGAACGAGGTTCCGGATCGCCGCGCTGAACGGAACGGATCTCAAGCGGGGAATGAGTGGAAGCCCCGTTTACGTAAGCGGGACGCTGGTGGGCATCGCCACGGAGATCGATGTGGACGACGACGGTGCCTGGTACGGCGTGGCGCTGCGGCTGGATTACGTGGAGGACCACCTGCGCCGCTTCTTCGAGCCCGGGCGGCCGCCGAACGACCCGCTGATCATCGCTTCCCTCGCGGCACCCGGGCTGGGACAAGCTCGCACCGGGCGGCCGGAGGCGGCCATCCTCTGGGCTGCGATGGCCACCGGACCGAGCCTGTACGCGCTCTTTGCCTCGGAGGACGAGCAGGTCCCGCGCACGCGCCGCCTCCCCGACGGGCGCGAGGAGATCTACCACGAGACCCGATCGGTGAACCCGTACCGGGAGCTCGCCTGGGTCCCGTGGATCACGGTGGGGATCGGCAGCTTCCTGGAGGCGCGGGCCCACGCGGCACGCCACTACATCCCGCCGGAACGCACCGATCCGTCGACCCGCCGCCGGGCCAGCCTTCGCCTGAACCCGCAGATCTCACCCGACGCCGGCGGCGCGACCCGCGTGCAGGTGGTCGAGATCCGGTTCTGAACAGGCGCACGATCATGCACCCTCCCCCTCGATGCAAGGAGTCCGGACCTCCCATGACGACGCTTCTGTTCCGCTCGCGGCCGCGCGCGCTCCTGGCGGGCGGGTTGGCGCTGGTGGCCGGCTTTCTGGCCTGTGATTCGTCGCCCACCGCGATCGACCCGGAATCCCAGGCCGCCACGCTGACGATCGAGGCCTCTGCAACCACCATCCCGGTCCAGGGCGAGGCGGCGCTGTCCGCCGTTCTGCGCAATCGCGCGGGGAACGAGCTGGACGCCCGCGACATTCGCTGGGGCACACACACGCCGTCGCTGGTCGCGGTCGACTCCATCGGGCGTACCGCCAAGGTGCGCGGCCTGAGCCCCGGCACGGCCCGCGTGTGGGCGAGCAGCTCGGGGGTGGACGCGGAGGTGTCGATCGTCGTCACCGGGAGCGCGGAGCGGGTAGAGGTCACCCCGGCCACCCACAGCATGCCGCTGGGAACCTCGCAGCAGTTCCAGGCGCTCGTCCGCGACGCGCAGGGCAACCCGCTCCCCAACCCCGCCGTGGCGTGGAGCACCACCAGCGCGTCCATCCTCACCGTCTCGCCGACGGGCGTGGTATCGGCCGCGGGGATCGGGACGGCGCAGGTCACGGCCACCATCAACGGCCGCAGCGGCAGCGCCCAGGTCACCGTCACGCCCACCGCGGTGGCGACGGTGTCGGTGGCGCCCGATCCCGGGGAGGTCACGCTGGGACGCACCATCCAGCTCTTTCCCACCCTGAAGGACGCGGCGGGAAACGTGCTGGCCGGGCGCGCGGTCGCCTGGCAGTCCTCGAATCCCGCCGTGCTGGAGATCAGCGCCTCGGGACTGGGGACGGGGCACGCACTGGGGACCGCGACCGTCACCGCGACCAGCGAGGGAAAGAGCGGCACCACGCAGGTGAGCGTGGTGCCGCAGAGCACCCTGCTCATCGAGGTGTTCCCCGCCTCGACGGCCATCAACCCGGGCGACAGCGTCCGGTTCTCCGCCGTGGCGCGCAACTCGTCGGGGGCCGTCGTGACGGGGCTGCCGGTCTCGTGGGCGTCGTCGGACCCGGCGGTGGCGACGATGACGGGGCTGGGGATGGCCACGGGCGTGAACCCGGGGGTGACCACCATCACCGCCATCGTGGACGGCCGCTCGGGGAGCACGCAGCTCTCCGTCCGCTCGCCCGCGCCGCAGATCACGAACCTCTCGCCGGACACGGTGACGGCCGGCCGGACGAGCGACCTGGTGCTGACGGTGACGGGGAGCGGCTTTACACCGGCGTCCAGGGTGCGCTTGAACGGCACCGACCGGCCGACGGCGTACCAGAGCGCCACGCTCCTGCGGGCCACCCTCACCCCCGCGGACCTGGAGGAGGCGCGCACGGTGCCGGTCACGGTGCACACCCCGCCTCCCGGCGGCGGGACGACGACGCCGCTCTCCTTCCAGGTCAAGCCGCGCAACGGGAACGTCGTGGGCGACACGGTCCGGGACGAGATCCACCCCGCCGGCGACATCGACGAGATCCGCTTCGACGGGCAGGCGGGACAGGAGATCAACGTCTACTTCCAGGCGTTGAGCGGGGCCGAGAACCAGCACCTCCTGCTCTTCCTCTACGATCCGCAAGGCCAGCAGCTCGGCAGCATGTCCAGCGAGGGAACGGACCAGACGCTCGAAGGCCAGGGATTCGGATCCATCCGCCTGCCGCGCGACGGGAGCTACATCCTTCGCGTACGGGGCTACAATGGAACGGAGCAGGGCCCGTACCGCATCTACGTCATGCCCATCGCGCTGGGGCCGGAGCGGATCGGCCGGGCGGTCACCGTGGGGTCCGTCATCAGCGGCGAAGAGATCGATCCGGTGGGGGACATCGACGAGTTCACCTTTACCGGCACCAAGGGGCAGTTCGTGAACGTGTTCTTCCAGGCCACCAGCGGCTCGGCCTCGGACCGGCTCTGGGTTTCGCTGCTCACGCCCGGGCGCGACAACCTCGAGTCGATCTACAGCGACGGCACCGACCGCGTGCTGGACGGCCGCTCCACGGGCAGGATGGAGCTCCCGCAGACGGGTACGTACACCCTGCGGGTGGAGGGCGCCAACGTGATGGAGGACGAGGGAGGATACCGGCTGCAGGTGGTACTGCTCAACAACGCCCCGGAGTCGCTGCCGGCGACCGTCACGCAGGGGCCGGTCGTCTCCGGGGAATCGATCTCCCCGCGCGGCGACGTGGACTACTTCACCTTCGCGGGCACCGCGGGGGAGGAGGTGTTCGTCTTCTTCCAGGCCACCTCGGGCGAGAGTGGGAGCGAGTTCCTGCTGACCCTCTACGCACCCGATGGCGACCAGCTGGAACACACCTCCAGCCGGGGGAGCGACGTCACGCTCGAAGGCCAGGGGTTCGGTCCCGTGAGGCTCGCGCAGACGGGCAGCTACACGATACGCGTCCGCGGATACCAGGGCGTGGAACAGGGACCGTACCGCTTTCAGGTCCTGCCGGTGAGGGTGCAGCCGGAGCAGATCGCGGCCGCGGTCACCGTGGGGCCGCTCGTCACCGGAGAGTCCCTTTCCTCCGTGGCCGACGTGGACCACTTCACCTTCACCGGCATGCGGGGACAGGCGATCAACCTGATGTTCCAGGCAACCAGCGGCCTGTACGACGACGTGCTGTACCTGGAGCTGCGCAATCCCGCCGGCCAGCGCCTGACGTACCTGACCAGCCGCGGAAGCGCGCCCTCGCTGGAGGGGCAGCAGACGGGACGCATCACCCTGACGCAGGATGGGACGTACGTGGTGCGGGTGCAGGCCTGGGAGTGGGGTTCGCAGGGACCCTACCGGTTCCGGATCGTCCCGCTGCAGTAGAACGCGATTCTCCGAAGCCCTTACGCCAAGGAGCCCGGGACCGCCGCCGCAGGAGCTGACCCCTGCACGGTTGGATGATGACGAGAACGGCCCCGGCATCTTTGCCGGGGCCGTTCTCGTGTGGTCCCCGCGCGCGGACGACAATGGAACGGGGCGGCTGCAGTGGTAGCACAGCTCAACTCAGATGTAGTCGTCCACCTGCAGGATGCGAAGGCCGGGAAGCGCAGGCAGCCGGCGATCGTTGGTCACGAACGCGGTACAGCCTTCCGCGAGCGCCGCTGCGAGCTGGAGTGCGTCCGGCGTGCGGACTCCGGCCACGGCACGAAGCTGGGCCGCCGCACGCAGGAGCGCACGGTCGATCTCGCGGAGGACGACGCCTCTGCCCCGGGTCAGGAGCGCCTCGTAGCGTTGGGCCATCGGCTGGTTTCCGGCCCGGTACGGCACCACCAGCACCTCCAGCAGCGTCACCGCCGAGGTGACGATCGTCAGCGCCTCGCGGTCGGCCGCCGCGAACAGCGGACGCAGCGGCGGCAGGTACGTTGGATGCGCCTCGATGAAGTAGATGAACGCCGCCGTGTCGACCCCCACGGGGCCCCGTCCCACGTCGTCGATCAATCCCACGCTGCGCGCTCCTCCTCCACGTGCCGCCCCGCGTCCACTCCGGACCAGAGCTCCTTTCCAAGTCCTTCAAGCTCCAGGATCGAAAGCGGCTGCCGGGCGAGCACCTCGGACAGGATGTGCGTCACCTCCTGCGCCACCGACCGGTGCCGGGATTCCGCTCGCGCCTTCAGCGCCTCGTACAGCGCATCAGGAAGGTTCTTCACGTTCAGCGTCGCCATGCTTCCTCCTTTTTCCTCCAATGTGGAGGAACGCAGCCAGGGCGTCAAGCCTGCGCGGGGGCTGCATCTACAGCGTCCGAGACTCGCCCCGGCCGCCGCGGGGAGCCCACTCCCGCGGCGGCCGGAGCCGTGGCAGCACCGCCGATCTCGCTCAGTTCCGGAAGAGGTAGCTGAGCTTGAGGAAGAGCCCGTCCGTGCGCGGGGCGAGGTTGTCGAAGCGGAAGGCCTCGTCGTCCGTCACTTCGCGGCCGTAGCCGAGGAAGGCGACCGTACCCGGCGACGGGCTCCAGCTCAGCAGCAGGTCCAGGCGCAGCGGGTTGAGCTGCGGCGCGTCCCACGCGGGACGGTTGCCGCGGCGCACGCGGAAGGGCTCGCCCTCCCGCAGGTACGGCCGGCCGTCGGGGGTGCGCAGCACGTCCACCTCCTCCACCCCGTACTGCGCCAGCGCGCGCACGGCCACGGCGCGGGTCACCTGGTACTCGGCGCGCAGCCGCGGCACCAGCGCGCGCGAGTAGCGCGAGCCGTCGCGGGCACGGTGCAGCAGCACGCGGCGCAGGCTGGCATCCACCCGCAGCGCCGAAGTGGGGCGCAGCGCCACCGCCGCCTCCAGCGCCTGCTCCCGCCCGCGCGTCCCTTCCGCGAAGATCGGCACGGCGCCGAAATCCGCCTGCAGCGCCACGTCCATCCACTTGAAGTACGACGACTCCAGGCCGATCGACACGCTGTTCAGCCCGCCCATCCGCGTGTCCACCAGCTCGTCGCCGGTCTCGAAGCCATCCGGCACGGGGACCGAGTAGCCGGCGTAATCCGCCGGGTCCAGCGTGTAGAAGCCGCGCCTGACGCCGATCTCGATCTCGTGGTTGCCGCGCAGGTCCACCTGCATGTTCACCCCGGCGTCGCCCTCCAGCGCCTCGCCCCCGCGCCAGAACGCGCGCCCCGGGTACAGCCGGCTGCCGCTCTGGTAGAAGTCGATGCGCTCCACGCGGGCGCCCGGCGCGCCGTACCACGACACGCGGTTGCCGGCGGAGAGCTCGGTGATCCCCGTGCGCCGCACGAACCCCGTCTCCGTCACGAAGTCCGCCGGCACGTCGCGCAGCGTGACCAGGTAGCCCCAGCGCCGCGCCGTGCGGTCGAAGTACACCTGGCCGATGTGCGCCGCGCGGTCGTCCAGGGCCACGGGCACGCGGGCGCCCGGCGCGCCGGCGGAGTCGGTCCCGGCCTCGTCCGGGCGCCAGGAGCGCGTCCAGCTGCCGCCCACCTGCCCGCCCAGCATGTACACCCGGCCAAAGCGGAAGCGCGCGTCCGCCGCCGCCACGTGGTTGAAGGCGCCGCCCACCACGCGGCTGGTGGCCAGCAGCCCCACGGTGGAGCCCTGGCCCACGTCGCGCCGCAGCCGCCCGATCTGGAACCAGGCGCGGTCCGGCTCCGGCGCGTAGCGGGCGGGGTTCTCGCGCGGCGCATCGTCCACGGCGGCCAGCCAGGCCAGGTTCATCGCGCCCACCTTGCCCGTGACGCGCGCGCCGGCCGCGGGCGCCACGATGGACCGCGTGTAGACGAGCGACTCCGGCGTGGAGAACAGGTCCGCGCCCTCCAGGAAGAACGGCCGCTTCTCCTTCAGCGACAGCGCGAAGCGCTCGTTGACGGTGATCTGGTCCGCGTCCGCCTCTACCGTGCTGAAGTCCGGGTTCACCGTGGCGTCCAGCGTGAGCTCGCTCGTAATGCCGTACTTGAGGTTGGCGCCCACGTCCGGCTCCGTGGACCCGCGGCTGAACCCGTCCGCGTCCGTCGTGCCCTCGCGGCGCACGGTGAAGGTGGGGTTCACCTCGACCAGCCGGCCCGGCCGCAGCCCCTGGATGCCGGACAGCACGCCGCTGGACGCGAGCTCCGCCGGCTGGTTGCGCGAGCGCGGGGCCCAGCTCTCCTCGGCGCCGGCGGAGGGGATGACGCGGATGACGTTCAATCCCCAGGTCAGCGTGCCGCCGGAGGGGAACTTGAGGGAGCGCAGAGGGATGCGGATCTCCACCTCGTACCCCTCGCCCGTGAGCCGCCCGCGCGAGTCGAACACGAAGTCGGGGGTGAACGCGAAGCCGCGGCCGTCGGAAAAGGTGCCGTCCTGCTGGATGCCCAGCGGGTTGACGAGGAAGACGAAGGCGCGGCGCCGGTCGTGAAAGGTGTCCAGCAGGATGCGGACGTGGTCGTCGGAGGTGATCTGGTCGCGCTCGGCCAGGGTGCTGCGGATGGACGACGGGTCCGCCGCGTGCGCGCGGACGCCGATGAACAGCTCGCGCGGGGTGTAGAAGACGAGCACCTCCGTCCGCTCGCGCCCGGGGATCCCCTCCGCCGGGGTGGACTGGGTGAAGCCGGTGAGCACGGCGGCCTGGCTCCACTCGCGCTCGTCCAGCCGCCCGTCCACGCGGACGCCGGGATCGTCCACGCGGGGGATGCGGGCGTCGAGCTGCCCCTGCGCGCCGTCGTAGACGGCGGGCGCGGGAACGGTGTCGGCGGAAACGGAGCAGGCCGGCGCGCAGGCGAGGGCGCCGGCCATCATCGTGACGATCATCGGGAGCCGGGTTCGGGATCGCGGCAAAGATAGCCGCCCCTCCCCGCCCGTGCGAGCCCGGCCGGCCGCCGGAATCCGAGGGCTCGCGTCGCAGCCGGCCGGGAACCTGGTTCTGTATCGATCCGATTCCGGACGAGGGTGTTGCCAGGCCCGGAGACTGCGAAGCAGCGCGGTCTTCCTGAGGGAGCGCACACGAGTAGCCTGAAGTAATGCAAGCGCTTGCGCGCGACCGAAGGATCTTCTCTCCGCCAGCGAGGGACAGGCTCGGCAGCAGAGGTTCAGCCCCCACGGCTCTGCCGGCAAGATCCTTCGGCCGGCGCCAAAGTACCGTGCGTGCTGAAGTTACACGCGGCGCCTCCCTCAGGAAGACATTGGTCGGCGCGCGAGGTTCAGCAACACGCTCGGTCCCGGGAAGACACCGCGGGCGTGGAAGCTGCACGCGCGCACGGTCTCGGGGACCCACCATCCGGCCGGAGGTCGGGGATGCGAGGGGAGGAGGAGCACCGCATCGAAGCGGAGGCGAGGGAGTGGGCGGCGCGCATGCCGGCCCCGCGGAGGCGGGCCGAGCACGTGGTGCTCGCGTCGGTCGACGCGCTGCGGCCGGAGTTCTACGGTGACGAGACGTGGCCCGCGCCCACGCTGCAGCAGCTCTCGTTCGAGGGCGTGCGCGCGGACGGCGTGCGCACCGTCTTTCCCGCGCTCACCTATCCCGCCCACACCACGCTGGTGACCGGCGCGCTCCCGGCGCGGCACGGCGTCACCTCCAACCGCCCCTTCCTGCAGGAGCGGCGGACGGACGCGTGGCTCTGGGAAGCGTCGCACATCCGCGTGCCCACGCTGTGGGACGCGGTGCGCTCGGCGGGGGGCACCGTGGCGGCGGTGGGGTGGCCGGTGACGGTGGGCGCGGCCATCGACTGGAACGTCCCCGACGTGTGGCCCGAGGACTACCCGCGGGGCGACTTCATCGGCACGCTCCGCGCGGCCGTCACGCCGCCGGGGCTGCTGGAGGAGCTGGAGCGCGAGGCAACCGGGCGGCTGCGCGGCGCGGACTTCGGCCTGGGGTGGCTGGCGCGCGAGGACCGGGTGGGGAGCATGGCGTCGTACCTCTTCGAGCGGTACCGCCCCACGCTGCTGTTGATGCACCTGATCGGCACCGACCACATGCAGCACGAGCGCGGGCGCAACAATCCCCTGACCCGCCGCGCGGTCGGCGCCGCGGACCGCGCCGTGGGGCAGGTGGTGGGGACGGTGGAGCGCCTGGAGATGCGCGACCGCGTGGCGTTCGTGGTGGTGGGCGACCACGGCTCCATCAACCGCCACTCGCAGCTGCGGCCCAACGCCTGGCTGGTGCAAGCGGGGCTGATGGAGGACCGGGAGGACCGCGGCGAATGGCGCGCCGCCTTCCACGCCGAGGGCGGCTCGGCGTTCCTGCGCCTGCGCGACGGGATGGGCGGCGACGTGGCCGGGGAGGTTCGCCGCGTGGTCGAGGCGCGCCCGCCCGCCGTGCGCCGCCTCTTTCGCGTGATCGAGCGCGCGGAGCTGGACGCGCTGGGCGCCGACCCCGGGGCGGCGTTCGCGCTGGCGGCGGTGCCGGGGGTCGAGTTCTCGGACCGCCCCGGTCCGCCCGACGTGCAGCCGGTGCACGGCGCCACGCACGGCTACCACCCCGACGAGCCCGAGATGCGCACCGGCCTGGTGGGCGCCGGGGCCGGCTTTCGCTCCGGCGCCGCCGCGCCCCTCCTGCCGATCGAGTGCGTCGCGCCCACCGTCGCCGCGCTCCTGGGCATCCCCTTCGACGCGCCGGACGGCATGGTCTTCCCCGGGCTGCTGAGCGATCCGGCTGCCTGACGACGGCCGTGGAGAGAATCATCCACGTGAAACGGGGCGGCTCCTCTTCGGCGAGGAGCCGCCCCGTGCGTCGATCCGTCATCAGCGGAGGGAGTGGGATTCGAACCCACGAGGTGTTGCCACCCGCCGGTTTTCAAGACCGGTGCATTCAACCGCTCTGCCATCCCTCCCCGTCCGGCCAGACACACCCGGACGACGCGGGAAATCTCGTCTTTTCAGCGGGTTCCGTCAACCGGAAACCGTGCATCCGGCAGGGCCGTACACGGCGCGAGAACCTTTCGTAAGGGCGGGAGCGCGGTTATGTTCAGGGGCACTGACGGACCCGCCCGGCCGGTTTTCTCTCGCGCGTTCGGCGAACCTTCCCCTGAAGTCTCCGCGACTCCCGATGCCCATTCCGATGCGTGCCGTCCAGGCGGCGCTCGTACTGGCCGTGCTGGCGCATGCGCCCGCAGCCGC
>DASTNU010000071.1:0-6816 GCA_035720605.1 Longimicrobium sp.
CGGGTCGGGGACGAAGCGCTCGGCCGTCAGCCCCGGGCGGCCCAGGTACCCCCGGCCCACGCCGATGCCGCCCACGCAGAGCTCGCCCGGCACGCCGATCCCCGCCTCGCGCAGCTCGCGGTCGAACACGTGCACGCGGACCCCCTGGATGGGGCGCCCCAGCGGCACGCGCCCCGGCGAGCCCTCGACGATCCCCTCGGTGGCGGCGACGGTCGTCTCGGTGGGCCCGTAGCCGTTCACCAGCCGGCGGCCGCGGCTCCACCGCGCGGCCACCTCGGGCGGGCACGCCTCGCCGGCGGTGACGGCCACCCGCAGGTCGGGAAGCCCGTCGTCGGGGAGGAGCGCCCACAGGCTGGGCGGAAGGATGGCGGTGTTCACCCGGTGCCGCGCCAGCGTCTCCAGCAGCGGCCTTCCCGGCGCCAGCGCCTCCTGCGGCGCCATCACCAGCTTGCCGCCGCTGGCGAAGGAGTTGACGATGTCGGCCACCGCCACGTCGAACGAGAACGAGGCGAACTGCAGCATCCGCGTTCCCGGCCCCATCTCGAAGGCCTCGCGCTGGGCGGCGGCCAGGTTGGCCAGCGCCAGGTGCGGGCTCATCGTCCCCTTGGGGCGGCCGGTCGATCCCGAGGTGTAGATCACGTACGCCAGCTCCAGCGGATCGACGCCGATCCCCGGCGGTCCGTCCTCCAGCCCGCCCGCGGCCTGCCACGCGTCGTCCATGTCCACCACGCGCGCGCGGCCGACGTCCATCCCGTCCCCCAGCCCCGCGCGGGTGAGGAGCACGGCGGCGCCGCTGTCGGCCAGCATGTAGCCGCGCCGCGCGGCCGGGTAGACGTGGTCGATGGGGAGGTAGGCGCCGCCCGCCTTCCAGGTCGCCAGCACCGCGGCCACCTGGTCGGGGCCGCGCTCCAGCATGATGCCCACGACCGTCCCGGCCCCCACGCCCACGCCGCGGAGGTGGCGGGCCAGGCGGTTGGCGCGCCGGTCCAGCTCCCCGTAGCTGATCTCGGTGGATTCGAAGACGATCGCCGTCGCATCCGGCGTCCGCTCCGCCTGCCGCTCGAAGAGGACGTGGCCGGGAAGGGGATCGGCGGGCGGGCCGCCGTCGCTCCACGCGGCCAGCGTCTCGCGCTCGCCGGGCGCCAGCGCGTCCGCCGCCCACACGCGCGCGTCGGGGTCGGCCGCCAGCGCCTCCAGCAGCAGCGCGTACCGCTCGCCCAGGCGGGCGACGGTCCCGGCGTCCCACAGGTCGGCGGCGAACTCGATCGATCCTTCCACCGCGCCGTCCGCCGCCTCCTCCAGGCTGACGGAGAGGTCGAACTTGGCCGCGCGCAGCGCCAGCTCGTCGTAGTCCGCGCGGATGCCGGGAAGGCGCAGCGTGCCCGTCTCCTGGCTCTGCAGCGCGAACATCACCTGGAAGACGGGCGCGTGGCTCAGCGAGCGCTCCACCCGCAGCAGCTCCACCAGCTTCTCGAAGGGCACGTCCTGGTGCGCGTAGGCGCCCAGCGCGGTCTCGCGCACCTGCCGCAGCAGCGCGCGAAAGGTGGGGTCGCCCGACAGGTCGGCCCGCAGCGCCAGCGTGTTCACGAACAGCCCGACGATCCCTTCCGTCTCCGCCCGGCTCCGCCCCGCCACCGGGGTGCCGACGACGACGTCCTCCTGCCGCGAGAGGCGGCCCAGGAGCGCCTGGAAGCCGGCCAGCAGCGCCATGAACGCCGTGGCCCCTTCCCGCGCCGCCAGCGCCTTCAGCCGGCGCACCAGGCCGGGCTCCAGCCGCAGCGGGAGCGCGGCGCCGCGGTAGCTCTGGCGCGGCGGGCGCGGGCGGTCGGTGGGAAGCTCCAGCAGCGGCGGGGCGCCGGCCAGCCTGCCGCGCCACCACTCGGACTCGCGGTCCAGCCGCTCGCCGGCCAGGTTCGCCCGCTGCCACGCGGCGAAGTCGGCGTACTGCAGATCGACCGGCGGCAGCTCCGGCTGGCGCCCGGCGGCGAACGCCTCGTACGCGGCCGACGCCTCGCGCAGGATCAGCCCCAGCGACCAGCCGTCCGCCTGCGCGTGGTGGATGGTGAGCGCCAGCACGTGCTCGTCGCCGCCCTCGCGGACCAGGAGGGCGCGGGTGGCGGGGCCGTTCTCCAGGTCGACGGGCGTCCACGCCTCCTCGTCCAGCACCCGCGTGCCGTCCTCCCTGTCCCGGGCGACGACGATCGGGAGATCGAGGCGCGCGGGGGGGAGGACGCGCTGCACCGGCGCGTCGGCCTCTTCGCGGACGACGGTGCGCAGCGCCTCGTGGCGGTGGATGACGAGCTCCAGCGCCCGCCGCAGCGCCTCCGCGTCCAGCGGCCCGCGCAGGCGGATGCGCACCGGCATGTTGTAGACGCCGGCCGCGGGCTCCAGCCGCTCCAGGAACCACATCCGCTCCTGCGCGAAGGAGACGGGGAGGGCGCCCGCGCGCTCCACCGGAAGCACCGGCGGAAGCGGCGGGCCGGCGCTGCCGTGCAGCGCGTCCACCCGCGCGGCCAGCCGGCGGACGGTGGGCGCCTCGAACACCGCGCGCAGCGGCAGCTCGGCGCCGAACGCCTGGCGGATGCGCGACACCACCTGCGTGGCCAGGAGCGAGTGCCCGCCCAGCAGGAAGAAGTCGTCCTCCACGCTCACCCGGTCCACGCCCAGCAGCTGCGCCCAGAGCGCGGCCAGCGAGCTCTCGGTCTGCGTGCGCGGCGGCAGGTGCTCGTCCGCCGCCGCCGCGCCGGGCGCGGGGAGGGCGCGGCGGTCCACCTTGCCGTTGGGCGTCAGCGGGATCGCCTCCAGCGCCACGAACGCCGTCGGGATCATGTAGTCCGGCAGGCGGCCGCCCAGCGCGTCGCGCAGCTCGACGGGAGACGGGATGACTCCATCGGAGGGAACGACGTAGGCCACCAGCCGCTTCTCCCCGCCGTCGGTACGGACGACCACCGCCGCCTCGCGCACCTGCGGCAGCGCGCGCAGCGCCGTCTCGACCTCCCCCGGCTCGATGCGAAAGCCGCGCACCTTCACCTGCTGGTCGATGCGGCCCAGGAACTCGAGTGCGTGCGTGCGTGCGTGCGAGAGTGCGTGAGTTGACGGCGGCTGGCCCCGCTGCTCGTTGCCGGCCTCCTGCGAATCACCCACTGACGCACTCACGCACTCACGCACTGACGCACTTTCGTTCCACCGCACGCGGTCGCCCGTCCGGTAGAGCCGCGCGCCGGGCGTCCCCGAGAGGTGGTCGGGGACGAAGCGCTCCGCGGTCGCCGCCGGGCGGCCGAGGTATCCCCACGCCAGCCCGTCTCCGCCCAGGCACAGCTCGCCCGGCTCGCCCAGGTTGCAGGGGCGCAGCCCGTCCAGCACCAGGGCGGAGGTGTTGGCCAGCGGGATGCCCACGGGGAGGGTCGCCGCGTGCTCCGGAACCCCCTCCACGAGGTGCCAGGTCGCGTAGGTGGTGCTCTCCGTCGGCCCGTAGACGTGCAGCAGCCGGCCGGGCGCGCCGGCCCGCAGCACCGCGCGCACCGCGGCCGGGTCCACCGCCTCGCCGCCGAACAGGAGGTGGCGAAGGGCGCCGAAGGCGCCGGGCCGCAGGCGCGCCACCTGGTTGAAGAGCGCGGTGGTGACGAAGGCGGTGGTGATCCGCCCGTCGCGCAGCGCGTCGGCCAGGCGGTCCGGGTCCAGCGCGGTGTCGCGGTCGATGCCGACCACCGCGCCGCCGTTCAGCAGCGCGCCCCAGACCTCGAAGGTGACGGCGTCGAACGAGGCGTTGGAGATCTGCGCGATCCGCTCGTCCGCCGCGAAGGGGAGGTAGTTCGTGTTGCGGACCAGCCGCACCACCGCGCGGTGCGGGATCCCGATCCCCTTCGGCGTCCCCGTGGACCCCGAGGTGTAGACGACGTACGCCAGCGCCTCCGCCGGCATCTCCACCGGCACGGACGAGGTGTCGCCGGGGACCGGATCGTCCACCGACAGCGCGAGCACCGGTCCCCCGGCCGCCGCCCGGGACTCGTCCGCCTCGCCGCGGCGCACGACCAGGGCGCCCACGCCGGCATCGTCCCGCATGAACGCCAGCCGCTCGGCCGGATACGCGGGGTCCAGCGGCACGTACGCGGCGCCCGCCTTCAGCGCGCCCAGCATCGCCACCACCAGCTCCGCCGAGCGCTCCATCCGCACGCCCACGCGCCCGCCGGGGCCGATCCCCGCGGCGCGCAGCCGGGCGGCGAGCGCGCTCGCGCGCGCGTCGAGCTCCGCGTAGCTCAGCCGCGCCGCGCCGAACTCCACCGCCGCCGCGTCCGGCGTCCGCGCCGCCTGCGCCGCGAAGAGCGCGTGGATCGACGACTCGCGCTCGTACTCCGCCGCCACCCGGCTGGCGGGGCCGTGGACGACGAAGGCCCGCTCGTCCTCCTCCGCGCCGGGGAGGAGGGAGAGCGGGCGGTCCGGGTGGGCGACGCCCTCCCCGGCCAGCGCGTGGAAGTGGCGGACGATGCGGTCGATCGCGGGCGCGTCGAACAGGTCCGTGGCCCACTCGGCCTCGACGCGGATGGAGCCGTCGCCGTCCTCGTAGTTGTCCAGCGTCAGGTCGAACTTGGCCGTGTGGTACTCGGGGGCCAGCGGGGTGATCTCCACGCCCCCCAGCGCCACCGGGTCCACCTGCGCGTTCTGCAGGGTGACCATCGCCTGGAACACGGGGTTGCGGGCGGGGTCGCGCGGCAGCTTCAGCGCTTCGACCATGCGGTCGAAGGGGAGGTCCTGGTGGTTGAACGCCGCCAGCGCCACCTGCTTCTCGCGCCGCACCAGCGCGCGGAAGCCCTGGCCGGCATCCACCCGCACCCGCAGCGGAAGGGTGTTGACGAAGAAGCCGACCAGCCCTTCCAGCTCGCTCTTCTGCCGGTTCGCCACGGGCGTCCCCAGCACCACGTCGGCCTGCCCGGAGTGCCGCGCCAGCGCCGCGCGGAAGGCGGCGGTGAGGACGTTGAAGAGCGTGACGCCCTCGGCCCGGGCGAAGTCGCGCAGCCGCGCCGCGGCCTCCGGCGCGATGCGCGTCTTCAGCGTGCGCCCGCGGTGGCTCTCCGCGGCCGGGCGGACGCGGTCGGCGGGGAGCTCCAGCGCGGGGGGCGCGCCGGCCAGCGCGGCGCGCCAGAAGGCGGTGAGCTGGTCCAGCACCTCGCCCGCCAGCGCCTCGTGCTGCCACGCGGCGAAGTCGGCGTACTGCACCGGCAGCGGGGGAAGGTGCGGCTCGCGCCCCTCGCGCAGCGCGGCGTAGAGCGCGCCCAGCTCGTGCGCGAGCACGCCCATGCTCCACCCGTCGCTGACGATGTGGTGCATGCACAGCAGCAGCACGTGCTCGTCCGCGCCCAGCCGCAGCAGCTCCGCACGGATCAGCGGGCCGCGCACCAGGTCGAACCCGGTGTTCGCGTCGTCGTCGATCCGCCGCCGGACCTCGGCCTCGCGTTCGGCGCCGGAGAGGCCGGAAAGGTCGGCGACGGCGAGCGGGCGCGCCCCGGGCGGGTGGATCACCTGCACGGGGCCGCCCTCGCGCTCCTCGAAGGTGGTGCGCAGCGTCTCGTGCCGGGCGCGCAGCGCGTCGAGCGCGCGCCCCAGCGCGACGGCGTCCAGCTCGCCGCGGATGCGCAGCGGGTGGGGCATGTTGTAGGCGGCGCCGCCGGGGTCCATCCGCTCCAGCACCCACAGCCGCGCCTGCGCGTAGCTGAGCGGCGCCGTCGCGTCGGGGCGCGGGCGGCGGCGCAGCTCGGGGCCCGACGCCTGCGCCTGCTGCATGCGCTGGCGCATCTCCAGCAGCTTCCGGCGCTCGGGAGACAGCTCCTGCAGCCGCCTGGGAAGGTCCGTCATCCCGTCAGTCCCCCGCCGTGGCAAGGTCGCTCTGGCCGAAGGCGCCCTCGGCCTCCAGCAGCGCGCGCACCTCGTCGTCGCTCAGCGAATCCAGGTCGTCCAGCAGCGCGCCCAGCGCGGCGTCGCTGGTGGCGTCCACCACCTGGGCCAGCGCGGCCACGGTGGGCGCCTCGAAGATCCGCTGCAGCGGCAGCTGGATGCTGAACGCCTCGCGCACCCGCGTCGCCAGCCGGGTCGCGAGCAGCGAATGCCCGCCCAGGTCGAAGAAGTTGTCGTCGACGAACACCCGCTCCAGGCGCAGCACCTCGGCCCACATGGCGGCCAGCTTCGCCTCGGTCCGGGTGCGCGGCTCCACGCACGACTCCTCGGTGCCCAGCCGCTGCGGCTCGGGCGCGGGGAGCGCCCGGCGGTCCACCTTGCCGTTGGGCGTGAGCGGAAAGGCGTCCATCACCACCAGCGCGCCGGGCACCATGTGCTCGGGAAGCTGCTCCTTGACCCACGCGCGCAGCCGCGGCGCCAGGTCGCGCGCCTGCGCGGCCCACAGCGGGTCGTTGGCGTGCTCGCGCGGCTCCTTCTCCGGCAGCGGCCGCTCGGGGAACGCCGCCGCGCGCTCCGCCGGGCGAAAGAGCGCGTCCACCGCGCCGGGCGCCTGCGGTCCCGCGTGGCGGACTTCCACCACCAGCCCCAGCGACTCGCCCAGCGCCCACAGCGCCTCGGGGTCGATGGCGGGCGACGGCATCCCGGCCAGGACCGCGCGCGCCTCGGCCACCGTCCCGGGCCCTTCCTCCCTCTCCAGCAGCTCCACGATCCGCAGCTCGCGCCACAGCCGCGCGTCGGGGATGCCGAGGACCGCCAGCGGCTCGTCCGGGGACGCGGCCAGCCGCTCGCGGAGCGCCTCCAGCGTCAGCTCCTCGCCCTCCCAGCCCAGCGACGGCGCGACCTCCCTCTCCACCGCCGGCCCGACGT
>DASTNU010000072.1:0-4931 GCA_035720605.1 Longimicrobium sp.
AGCACCGTGGACGACCAGGGGCTCGACCCGGCCAGGGTGCGCACGCGGATGCGGAAGTACAGCCGGTCGGGGCAGGGGCGCGGGCGGATGACGGTGACGTGGTCCGGGTGCGCGTCGCGCGGGACGGGGACGCGCGTCGCCTGCACGCCCGCGCGGAACCGCGGATCGGGCGAATCCTGCAGCTCGTACTCCAGCGCGCCCGCCACCACTCCCCACTGCAGGTAGATGCGCCCGTCCGCGTCCGGCTGGCCCGGGGGCACCAGGTACGGCGCACGGGGGGCCGGAGGGGGCGTTTCGACCTCGCGCAGCTCCCACCCCGTGTGCACCGCGTCGGGGACGGCGAGGAGGGAGACCTCCTCGACGGGAAGGAGGGAGTGCATCCGCACCGGCGGCCGTGGCGGCTCGGCGACGTAGCTGTGGAAGAAGGCGGTCTCCACCAGCGTCTCGGCGGACTCGCCCTTCAGCAGCGGGTCCAGGAAGAGGTCGGCCGAGAACCGGCCCAGGCCGTCGCGCTCCAGCCGCGAGGCCCCGGAGGTGTACGCCGCCTGCCAGAAGTCGTCGCGCGCCACGGCGGGAACGCCCAGCGGCAGGTACGCCTGGAATCCGCCGCTCCCGTCTCCCTCGTCGTCGTCGCGGCCATCCGGGGCGTCGTCGCCATCTCCGCCGCCGTTCCCACCGCCGGGGCCGCCGTGGGGAGGCTTGTCCGGCTTCGGCTTCTTCGTTCCCGCCGCCAGCATGCGGACGGCGCCGTCGTCCCCGGCCACCTCGTACGCGCCGGGATCGGGCGCGGCGAGCTGGAAGCGGCGCAGCGAGAGCTCGGTGTGCAGCGGGTCGTCCGCCGACTGCGTCAGCTGCTCGGTGGGCGCGTAGAGCACCTGGTCCGGGGGCAGCGTGCCCAGGAACCGCGGATGGCGGGGGACGAGCCCCACGTCGGGAAGCCGCGTGACGGTGCCGTCCTCGCGGCGCGTCCACAGCTCGATGGAGAGGAGCGACGCCCGCGGCGTCTCGCCTTCGAGGGCCTTCCACGCCTTGGTGTGGTGCAGGGTGCGCCACGCCTGGCGCACGACGACGACCGTCCTGGTGCCGTGGCGTCGCACCTCGTCCACCAGCAGGTAGGCGCGCTTGCCCAGGAGCGCCGGCTCTCCGCCGCCCTGTCCGCCCCCCGGGTCGTCTCCCTGAGGTCCCCCCTGTCCGCCACCCTGGCCCTGTCCTCCGCCCTGGCCGCCATCACCGCCGCCCTGATTTCCGCCACCTTGTCCTCCGCCCTGACCGCCATCACCGCCGCCCTGATTTCCGCCACCCTGGCCTCCACCCTGACCGCCGCCCTGGCCGCCATCCTGGCCACCGCCGCTGCCCTGACCGCCGCCCTGGCCTCCACCCTGGCCACCGCCGCTGCCCTGACCGCCGTCCTGGCCTTGTCCTCCACCCTGACCGCCATCACCGCCACCCTGATTTCCGCCACCCTGGTTGCCATCCTCCTTGCCGCCCTTGTCCGCGGCGGCGAGCTCCGCGGCGGGCGCGGACGCGTCGGCGGCGGGAACCCCGGCGGCCGGAGTGGCCCACAGCGCCGGTACGTCGGGGTCGGAGGCGAAGTCCAGCGCCATGTGCGCCAGCACCCCGCCTCGATCGACGACGACGCGGATCCAGCAGCCGGCCTGCAGGGCGGGCACGTCATCCTCCAGGGGGATCAGCAGCGCGGGCGCGGGGGCGAGATCGTCGTCCCCGTCGTCTAGCGTCCACGCCCCCGTGGCGAGCGGCACCACGCGGGGGCCGGCCAGGAACGCGGCGTCGGTGGCGCCGGCCAGCTCCCAGGACGCCATCGGCCGGAAGAACCAGGCGTGCGCGAAGAGCCGCACCTTGGCGGCGTTGCGTTCGGCGTCCGGGGCGTCGCGCGCGGGGGTGCCGGGATGGGGGGGAAAGAAGGCCACGGTGCCGTCGCCGGGCCACTCCAGGCGCAGCAGGTCGGGGCTCTCCACCGCCAGCCGCACGCCGTTGTTCTCCGCCCGGACGGCCGGGACGGGGATGGAGAGCAGCGTGGCGTTCAGCGACATCCCGTCCGACCAGCTTCCCGGCGACGACGCCAGCAGGAACGCCGCGTCCAGCCGCCGCCCCGTGCCGTGCAGCATTCCGGGGAGGCGGAACGCCGCCGCCTCCAGCGCCGCCTCGTCCGCCACGCGCACCACCCAGCAGCGGCGTCCGCCGTTGCGAAAGAACTCGCGGACGGCGGGCGCCAGGTGCGCGTACGCCGTCTCGCCCCGCTCCGCGTCCCAGGCGAGCGGCAGGTCCGGCCCGTACACCTGGCGAAAGCGCACCTCGTCGTCCACCGCCACGGGCACGCCCACCGGTCCCGCGCTGGCGAAGCCGACGAACGCGGCCACGTCCATGCGCGGCAGCTCGGGGAGCGCCGGCGGGCGGGCGGTCTCGAAGCGCAGGCCCGGAAGGCGGGGCGCGGTGAGCGGCATCGGGGGGCGGCGGTTCGGCGCGGTCAGTCGAGCTCGATGCGCTCGCTGGCCAGCACCAGCTCCTCGATGGCCACGTCCGTCCCCTTGCCGGAGAGCGAGGGCCCCGTGTACTTGGTGGGCCGCGCGTTCGTGAGCTTCCACGACTGCACCGGGGTGTCCCCGTTGTCCTCGCTGTGCAGCTGGATGGTCACC
The DNA here is from genome assembly GCA_035720605.1 of Longimicrobium sp. Classification (GTDB taxonomy): domain Bacteria; phylum Gemmatimonadota; class Gemmatimonadetes; order Longimicrobiales; family Longimicrobiaceae; genus Longimicrobium. The sequence goes on from DASTNU010000072.1 coordinate 2,655, forward strand.
GTGCGCAGCGCCGTCTGGCTGCCGTCGCGCACCTGGTTGATCCACTGGTACAGCGTCTCCAGGTCGCCGATCACGCCGCGCTTGAGCGTGACGTCGGGGACCTTGTAGGTGCCGGTGACCTTGATGGGGGCGTTCTGCTTGAAGTTTCCGCCGCGGTACTCGGCCACGGTGATCTCCATCCCCAGCCCCGAGACCTCCTGGAACGCAGCCCGGGTGCTGGCTGCGTCGGGGCCGTTCTCGATCACGACCCGGAAGTTGAACTGGCCGTACGGGCGATCGCGTTCCACCGCCATGGGATGCCTCCGGAGAAGAAAGTGCCAAGTGCCTAGTGCCTAGTGCCTGGTGCGAAGCGCCTGGGTGCCTGGTACTTGGCACTTAATCCTTGGCACTTGTCACATGGCACTGCCGTTACCGCTTCGCGTCGCCCGTCCACTGGCCGATGCGGAAGATCACGAACTCCGCCGGGCGCACCGGGGCCACGCCGATCAGGCACACCAGCCGGCCGTTGTCGAAGTCGTTCTGCGTCATGGTGGTGCGGTCGCACCGGACGAAGTACGCCTGCTCCGGCTTGCTCCCCATCAGGTGCGCCTGCGACCACTCGTTGTAGAGGAAGTCCTCGACGGTGCGCCGCACGTTGGCCCACAGCGGCTCGCTGTTGTTCTCGAACACCGCCCACTGGGTGCCGCGCTCGATGCTGCGCTCCAGGTAGGCGAAGTAGCGGCGCAGGTTCACGTACTTCCACTCGGGGTCGCTGCTGGCCGTGCGCGCCCCCCACAGCCGGTTCCCCCGCCCCTCGAAGAAGCGGAAGCAGTTGATCCCCTCGGGGTTCAGCACGTCCTGCTGCCCCTTGTTCAGCGTGACCTCGAAGCCCAGCGCCCCGCGCACCACCTCGTTGGCCGGCGCCTTGTGCACCCCCTTCTCCACGTCGTTGCGGGCGTAGATCCCCGTCACGAAGCCGCTGGGCGGCAGCACGATCTCCTCGTCGGTCACCGGGTCCAGCACCCGCACCCACGGGTAGTAGAGCGCCGCCCAGGCAGAGTCCAGCTGCGCCCGCTGCGCCCGTACCTCGCTCAGGGCGAACCCCTCGCCCGCGTCCAGCACGGCGATGCGGTAGCGCATGCGCTCGGCGTGCGAGATGAGCGCGTTCGACACCGCCTGCGCGTCCTGGTTGTCCGCGGCCGAGTAGCCGGGCGCGGCCACGATGGAGACGTCGGGGATGTCCTCCATCGCCACCAGCCCCGTCTTGATCAGCCCGTCGTTGCGCGACTCGCCCTCGTAGTCCTCGGGACGCGGGCGGTAGCCGTCGCTGCCGCCCTCCAGCGCCCGCTCGAAGCTGCGCCCCCCCGCCAGGAACACGTTGTCGCCCACGTCCGGCAGCAGGCCCAGCAGCGCCTCGGCCAGCGCCGGACCGCTGGTCAGGCCGGGCGCCGTCATCACGATGGGGGTGCGCAGCTCGGTGGAGCGGCTGGGGATGGAGGGGGCGAACACGGTGCCCAGCGCTCCCCGCGCCCCCGGGGTGAACCCCAGGTTCTCGAAGGTGTCGCGCCGCAGCACGTTGCCCACCCGGTCGGTGAAGGTCACCTCCACCGTGACCGAGAGCGGGTAGACGCGGTCGCCGCCCACCACCAGCGACTCCAGCCCGATGGCCCCGCCCGAGGCGGGGTGCAGCCGCCAGGTGTTGCGCCCCAGGCCGGCGTCGAAGTAGCGCTCGGCGCGGGTCAGCGTCCCCGCCGTGGGGTTGTCGCCGGGGGGGCTGGTGGGGTCCGCCACCCACACCACGTCGTCGGGGACCACGCCGCGCAGCGCGTTGAACGTCGCGCCCGTCACCGGGTCGCGCTGGGTGGCGAGCACGTTGCCGCCCACGCGGAAGGTGAACGACACCCGCGACCGCCCGGCGCGCCCGGGAAAGCGCGCCCGCACGGTCACGCCGCCAAAGGTGGCCGCGGCGTGCCCGTCGTTGGCCAGCGCCGGGTCGCCCTCGCCCGGGCCGCCGAAGACGCGCGCCACGTACACGCGCTTGCCGCCGTTGTCGAAGAAGCCGCGGACGGCGTGCGCCAGGTAGTTGTGCGTGCGCCGGTCGTTCTCACCCTCGAACTCCAGCCGGTCCAGCCCGCCGAACACCCGCTCGAACTCGGTGAAGCTGGTCACCAGCCAGGGAAGCCCGCTGGCGGGGCCGTAGCGCGCCGGGCCCACGAAGCCCGCGGTGCTGGTGCTCACGCCCTCGATGCTCTTGGCGCGGTAGCTCGTTTCCTCGACGTACACGCCGGGGGCCAGGTA
>DASTNU010000073.1:0-11226 GCA_035720605.1 Longimicrobium sp.
GCGAAGAAGTCCAGGCAGCAGCAGCTGCCTCCGCCGGCGTTCTTCGACCCGTCGCAGGTGCCGGCGGAGCACGTCATCCAGCTGGGCGCACCCGCGTCCGTGCTCCTCGCCGGCTCTCACGAGGAAAGCTCGTCGGAGCAGATGTGGGACGAGACCGCCGGCGACACGGAGCTGGACGCCAGCGGCACGGCGCCGGCGGAGGTGGTGTCGCTGGAGTCCACCGACGTGGTGATCCCGGCGGACGCGGTGCAGGGACACGCGGTGGTCTCGCTGGAGCAGGAGGTGGACTGGGAGGCGGAGCATACGCGCTTTCACCAGCGCTACGTGGACGTGCACCCCGCGGACCGCACGCCGGCGCACGGGCTGATGGACGAGCTGCGCGACCCCGCCAGCCTGCGCCGCGCCGTGCTCCTGGCCGAGATCCTGGGCTCGCCCAAGTCCATGCGCGGCCGCTAGGCGGCATCGCTCGGAGATCACGGGACAACAATCCGGGAGGCTGCCCGCCGTGGGCAGCCTCCCGGATTTACGTTCAGTTTTGCCGGATTCGGCACAAGAGACGAGCTCGCCCGCCCGCAGCCGAGATCCCCACCGCCTCGCCAGCCGCTGACCCGCGTTGTTACGCAGCTGGCGCAAAAGGATCGCTGTCCGGGGATGGCGAAGGACCCGCGTCCCGCCCGGGCTGTGGCTCCAGGGGGCGGGAGAGCGCGTCCAGCACGGCTTCCGGGTGCACCGAGGCCACGCGCAGCAGCGCGCGGGCCGGCCCCTCGGGCTTGCGCCGCCCCTGCTCCCAGTTGCGCAGCGTCCCCAGGCTGATCCCCAGCATGGCGGCGAAGCGCGGCTGCGAAAGCTTCATCCGCTCGCGCAACTCCTTCACGTCCTCGTCGGCGAAGTGAAAGGTACGGGACGGCGGCAGGTCGCCGCGGATGATGGCGCCGCCCTGGCGAACGCTTTCCAGGAGCTCGTTGAACAGGTCGTCGCGCATGGCCGTGGGTGCTCCGTGGATCGGGTACGTCGGGATCGATGTGCGCGGGTCATCCGAATTCCGCCCGGACCAGGCCGCGCAACGCCTTCTTCTGTGCTTCGCTCAGGTCTTCCTGCTCGTTCTTTGCGTAGATGTACAGCATCAGGATGGGTCTCGTGGCTGAGCGCCGCGAAATAGACGACGCGCGCGCCGCCCCGCTTGCCGCGTCCGCTCCCCGCCCACCGCAGCAGGCGGATGCCGCCCCCGCCGGGAATGGCCGCACCCACCGCCGGGTTCATGATCAGTGCCGCCTGCAGCAGGGCATAGTCGTCGTCGTGCAGCAGCTCCGACGCGCGCCGGGTGAACGCGGGGTCTCCTTGATCTCCATCGTCGTCGTGACATGGCGAATCCCTGTGCTGCTCGTCTCCGTACGGTACGCCAATGACTCACGTCAATGGCTTACCCAGAGCCTCTCGAAACCTTTCCCGGCACCGGCGGACGCACCCCGCCTGCCGGCTGGAACCTCGCGGCCGTTCCGCACGTTGTGGTGGGGGGGTACGTTGACGGCAGGGGAATTGCTGGATAGGTTCAGCACTTCGGTACGAGAAGGGGAGTAGTCCACCGGCGAGAAAGCCGGCGGCCGGATCGTCAAGACTGCGGGCCCACGCCCGCACGGTCCGGTTGGGACGCGGGCGCCGCAGGGCGCACACCGTCAGGGCGAGACCTTCGTCGCAGGGGTGGCCGTTTCGCGGCCGTGCCCGGACGAGGTCTCGCCCTGTTTTCGTGTCTCACGCCGCGCGAGCGGCAGCGTGGAGGATGGAACGGTTTTGAGCGGACCCATCTGGCCCTACGTGGCCTTTACCGCCCTGGTGCTGGTGATCCTGGCCATCGACCTGGGCGTGCTGAACCGAAAGGCGCACGTGGTGCGCGTGCGAGAGGCGGGGCTTTTCGCGGCGCTCACGGCAGCGCTGGCGATGGCCTTCGCGGGGGCGATCTGGTCGGGCCTTCTGCCCGTGCAGGGCGTTGGCGGGCGGCAGGACGCGCTGGAGTTCCTTACCGGCTACCTGATCGAGCTGGCGCTCTCCGTCGACAACATCTTCGTCTTCGTCCTGATCTTCGCCTACTTCAAGGTGCCGCCGCAGTTCCAGCACCGGGTGCTGTTCTGGGGCGTGCTGGGCGCGCTGGTGATGCGCGGGGTGATGATCGCCGCGGGCGCGCTGCTCATCGAGCGATTCCACTGGATCATCTACGTGTTCGGCGCCTTCCTGGTGTACACGGGCATCCGGATGGCCACCCAGGACGAGATGGACATCGAGCCCGAGTCCAACCCGGCGCTCAAGGTCATCCGCCGCTTCTTTCCCGTGGCCCACAAGTACCACGGGCAGCACTTCTTCGTGCGCGAGACCATCCGCGGCAAGCTGCGCAAGGTGGCGACGCCGCTGTTCGTGGTGCTGGTGATGGTGGAGACCACGGACCTGATCTTCGCGGTGGATTCCATCCCGGCCATCTTCGCCGTCACCCGCGACCCGTTCCTGGTCTACACCAGCAACGTGTTCGCCATCCTGTGCCTGCGGTCGCTGTACTTCCTGCTGGCCGGGGTGATCGACAAGTTCCACTACCTCAAGCTGGGGCTGTCGGCGGTGCTGGTGTTCATCGGCGCCAAGATGCTGGCCACCATGTTCCACGTCGAGGTACCCACGGCGCTCTCGCTGGGGATCGTCGCGGGGGTGCTGGGGCTGTCGGTGGTGGCGTCGCTCCTGTTCCCCAGGGAGGCCGAGGAGCACCCGCAGGTCACGCACGACCCGCTGGACGAGTCCGACGACCCGCTGCGCGACATCTTTCCCGAGGACGCGGACGAGATCGCGGAGGACGTGGACGAAGCGGCAGAGGCGGAGCCGCGCCAGAGTGCGTGAACGCGCGGATCGCGTTCCGGCACCGAAAAGAAAGCCCCTCCCCGTGGACCGGGAGGGGCTTCGTCGTTGTCCCTCGGCAGTTCGAGCCCCGCGCAGTTTGCGGGCTTTCTGCGGCGGTGGCGGCGCTTCATGCCAGATCCGAGAAAGAAAGGACCTCACGCAGAGTCAGCAGAGTGAGCGGAGTTTTGGTCTGTGCAAGGGACGACTCTGCTTCCTCTGCTGACTCTGCGCGAGGCATTCTTTTGCAGGGCCTGGGGGGAGGGATCGTCGCAGCAGCGGACCGCTAGCGCTCCACGAACGGGGTCACCCGGTCCGGGCCCTCCACCGTGACGGACACCAGGCGGTCGCGGCCCTCGCTCTTGGCGCGGTACATCGCGCGGTCCGCCGCCTCCACCAGCGCGTCGGGGTCCGCCAGGTCCGATCCCACCGCCACCCCCAGGCTGGCCGTCACCTGCACCGCCGCGCGCCCCTCCACCGGCACCCGCATCTCGCGCAGGTGGCCCCGGAACCGCTCGGCGAAGGTCAGCGCGCCGGCCAGGTCCGTGTCGTACAGCAGCACGGCGAACTCCTCGCCGCCAAAGCGCGCCGGCAGGTCCAGGTTGCGCGCGCAGGAGCGCAGCAGCCGCCCCACCCGCGCCAGCACCTGGTCGCCCACGCGGTGGCCGTAGCCGTCGTTGATGCGCTTGAAGTGGTCCAGGTCCACCATCACCAGCGCCAGCGAGCCGCCGGTGCGCTTCAGCCGCCCCGCCTCGCGCCGCAGCGCGTCCTCCAGCACGTGGCGCCGCGACAGCTCCGTCAGCGGATCCACCAGCGCCGTCACCTCCGTCAGCGCCCACTGCCCCGCCGTGGCCGTCCCCACCGCCACCAGGAACACCAGGAAGCCGATCCAGAACGCGCCGCCCACGCCGGGAAGAATCCGCGCGATGGGGATGAAGGCGATGTACTCGCTCAGCAGGTCGTACGCGAGCGTGGCGGAGAACGCCGCCGTCCCCACCAGCAGCGTGCGCGCGTGCGGCCGCGCCTGGCCGTCGAACGGGGCCGCGGCCTTCCACGCACGCACCACGACCAGCAGCAGCCCCAGCACCAGCGCGCCGTCGATCCACTGGTTGAACTCCGCCAGCAGCCGCAGCGGCAGCGCCAGCGCCACCAGGAACACGGCGGCGAAGACCAGGTTCACCACCCGCGTCCGCCGCCCGCCGCGCAGGCCGAACAGGCGGTTCACCAGCGCCACGTACGCCGGCCCCCCGGCCAGCAGCGCCAGCAGCCCCATCCGGTACGGGTTCATCACCGGCATCACCAGCCGCTCCACCGCTTCGGCGTAGGTGGAGCCGTAGATGGAGATGCACAGGCAGACGGCGGCGAAGAGCAGGTTCTCGCGCGCGGCGCGGCGGCGCAGCCAGAACGCCAGGTGGTACACGCCGATGGCCAGGAAGAACGAGACCAGCCCGCCGATCACCACCGCCCGCGGCGACCCCTGCGCGGCCAGCGTGTCGTAGCGGCCCACGCGCACCGGCATCATCAGGCCGCCGTACGCGTAGTCGTTGTAGACGCGCACGGCCACGGTGTGGCGGCCGTCCGCCGTCCTGGCCAGGACGGAGTCGGGGACCAGGAACAGGATCGGCGTGACGCCCTCCACGAACCTGCCGGGCGGCAGCCGGCCGGCGCCGCCCACCCGCACGCCGTTCCAGTAGAACTCGAAGGCGTCGCCCACCGTGCCGAAGCGGATCCCCACCGGGGCGCCGTGCAGCCCCTCCGGCAGCACCACCTGGCGCCGGTACCAGCCAAAGCCGTCGTAGTCACCCAGCGCCAGCTCCCACTCGCCCGGGACGGCCACGGTGCGCCACGAAGCGTCGTCGAACGAGGGATGCGCCCACGCCGCGTCGTCCCCCGCGCGAAAGCGCCAGGGGCCGTCCAGCGCCAGCGAATCCGCGCCGGCCTGTGCGGCGGCGGGTGCGGCGAGCAGGAGCAGCGAAAGAAGGAAGCGGGCGATCACGGCGGGAGGGGGGGATGCGGGCACGCGCGGGAAGCGGGCGCCAAATGGTACACCCGCCGCCCCGGCAGGTCAAGCCGTCCGCCTCGTCCGCGACTTGCAGAGCCCCGCCCCGGCGCGATACGTTCCGGCCGCGCGCAACCCGTTGGAGCGCAACCCGTTTCCCAGACCAAGGAGATCCGCGTTCATGTCCGACCTCGCACCCTCCGGGCGTCCCGGCCCCCTCGCCAGCCTGGCGCTGATGGCGGGCCCCCGCTACGGCGAGGAGCTTCCCGTCCCCTCGCCCGTGGTCACCGTGGGCCGGGCGGCGGGGTGCGAGGTGGTGGTGGACGACGACTCCGTCAGCGCGCAGCACGCGCGGCTGGAGTACGACCTGGGGAACTGGCGCATCACCGACCTCAACTCGACCAACGGCACCGCGGTGGAGGGCGTGCGCCTGGCCCCCGAGGTGCCGACGCCGCTGCCGTACGGCGCCACCGTGCGCGTGGGCGGGGTGCAGCTGCAGTTCCGCGAGGTGGACCACGCCGCCGCGGAGGCCGCGCGCGCCTCCTACGTGCCGCCCCAGGCGCCCAGGACGCTGCGCGAGGAGCGCTCCGGCGCGCGCTTCCCCGTCTGGCTGGTGCTGATGCTGCTCATCCTGGTCGTCGCCATCGCCATCATCGTGTACGTCAACGTCATCGCCCCGCCGGCCGCGGTGGGCGCCGCGCCGGGAGCGGGCGCGGTGCTGGCGCTCCTTTCTCCCGCCGCCGCCCCGCTGTGAAGCTGCGCTGGCGGGCCGCGGGCGACACCCACGTGGGGCGCGTGCGCAAGGGGAACGAGGACGCCTTCCTGCTGGACCAGGAGCGCGGCGTCTTTCTGGTGGCGGACGGGATGGGCGGCCACGTGGCGGGCGAGATCGCCAGCGACATCGCCATGCGCTCCGTGGGCGTCACCCTGCTGGAGGGGGTGGACCGCGGCCTGGCCGCGGACGAGCTGGCGCACTCCATGGTGCAGTCGTTCCGCGTGGCGGACCGCGCCATCGCCGAGCACGTGGCGCTGCACCCGCACACGCTGGGAATGGGCACCACCTGCACCGCCATGGTGGTGTGCACCGACGGCACCTACCGCATGGGCCACATCGGCGACAGCCGCGCGTACCTGCTGCGCGAGGGGCAGCTGGCCCAGCTCACCCGCGACCACACCTGGGTGCAGCGCGAGGTGGACGAGGGGCGGCTCACCCCTTCCGCCGCGCGCCGGCACCCGTACTCGCACGTCCTTACCCGCGCGCTGGGCGCCGAGCCCTCGGACGACCCGGAGCTGCAGGGAGGCCAGCTGCACGCCGGCGACCTGCTGCTGCTGGCGACGGACGGGCTCACCGGGATGATCCCCGACAAGCTCCTGCTGCGCATCCTGCTCGCCGCCGCCACCCCGGAGGAGCGCGTGGCGGAGCTCATCCGTGTCGCCAACCGCCGCGGCGGCCGCGACAACATCACCGCCGTCATCGTCGAGATCCACGAAGGCTCGCCAGGCTGATCGACGGATCCCGGCAGGCTGAAAGCTGTCATCTGTCCTCCCCGCAGCTCCTTCCCCGGCGTGCCTCTTGCACCCGCCCCGCCGGCAGCCAGGCCCTGCGCCACCAACCAGCACCAGCACCGCCGGGAGGCCGGAGTGGACCCCAACCAGAATCCCACCTGCGTCTTCTGCCGCATCATCGGCGGCGACGAGATGGTGAGCGTGATCCACGAGGACGAGGAGATCATCGCGTTCCTCGACATCCAGCCGCTGCACCCGGGGCACGTACTGGTGATGCCCAAGGAGCACTACAAGAACCTGTTCTACGTGCCGGAGGACCTGGCCGCCCGCACCTTCGCCATGGTCAAGCGCATCCTGCCCGGCCTTCGCAAGGCCACGGGATGCCGCGCCGTCAACCTCTTCTCCCCCAACGGGGCGGACGGCGGCCAGGACGTGTTCCACTTCCACGTCCACCTGATCCCCGTGCCGGCGGAGGCGCCGTTCCCGCTGCAGCTTCCCGATCCCAACGCCGCCGTCCCGTCCCGCTCGCAGCTGGACGTGATGGCCACGCACGTCATGCGCTGCATCCACGACGAAGAAGCGGCCGCGCACCAGGACGCCGCCGCCGAGCCGGCCGCGGACGCCGAGCCCGCGGCCGTGTAGAAAAGAATCCCTCACGCAGAGTCAGCGGAGTCAGCAGAGTCGAGATTCCGGCCTCTGCTAACTCCGCTGACTCTGCGTGAGGCATTCTTTCTCGGGACTTCGTGTCACCCCTCGTCGCCGAAATCCACCTTCAGCGGGCGCATCTGGCAGTGCTCGCCGCAGCCGAACTTGTAGCGGTTGCGCGCGAACCAGCGGTAGAAGCGGCTGAACAGGTTGCCGAACCCCGGGATGCGGAACGCCCAGCCGAGCGCCCCACCGAACGGCAGGATCCCGAGCAGCTGCTCGATCGCCTCGCCGCCCTGCCACGTCCTGCCGTCGGGGCCGATCAGCTGCATCGCCTCCGCGTACGCCTCCGGCGGAATCCAGGGAAAGCGGTCCAGCACGCTGGTGTTCTGAAAGGGGACCGCCTCGATCTCGTCCTTCGTGTCCCACGCCTCCAGCAGCTTCACCAGGCGGCCGCACACCTTGCACTGGCCGTCGTAGACCACCGTGTACGGCCGCCCCATGCCGATGGCGTCGGACTCCGTCCCCCCGAAGCGAAAGTGCACCACCGGGATGGTCACCCCTTCACCTCCACCGCCACCTGCGGCGGCGTCTCCAGCGTCTTCTTGATGGTGCACAGCCCCGCCGCGCGCACGGCCGCGGTGCGGCGCTCGGCGGGCAGCGACGGCCAGATCACGTCCACGTCCATGGACCCCACGCGGTGCGGGTCCTCGGCAAAGGTCCAGCCCACCTCGATGGCGATGCCGTCGATGGGCAGTTTTGCGTGCGTGCCCCACGACGCCAGCACGGAGTAGGTGCACGCCGCCAGGCCGCTGGCCAGCATGTGAAAGGGCGAGTACTGCATCTCCGCGCTGTCCGCCTCCACGGAAAGCGGCCCGGCGCCCCCGTCCAGCCGGATGCGCTCGTCCGACAGCAGCGTGATCTTCACTGTTCCTCTTCCTTGGGCTGGCGATCGCGGGAGTGGTCCGGCGCGCCCGCGTGCGTGGGCGTGAATGCCGGGGGATCGCTGGCCGGGAACGACTCGTCGTCCGCCTCGTCCACCATGTCGTCGGGCGTGCGCTGCAGGTCGTCGTCCTGTTCGCTCATGGGATTCCGGTCCGCGGGAACCGGGGCGCTCTCAGCCCCGGATGAGGGACTCGGCGCCGTCGATCCAGATCTCGGTGCCGGTCACGTGGTCGGATGCGTCGGAGGCCAGGAACAGCACCAGCCGTGCCACCTGCCCGGCGCTGCCGGGGCGCCGCTCCAGCGGCTTGTCGGTGTCGGGAAACTCAACCGGCGTCTGCACTTTCTCCAGGTTCCGGCGCTCCGTGTTCTCGTCGATGTTGGTCTCGATGGCGCCCGGGCAGATCACGTTCACGCGGATTTTGAACGGGGCCAGCTCCAGCGCCGTCATCTTTGTGAACGCCACCTGCGCCGCCTTGCTGCACGAGTACGCCGTCGCACCGGTGTTGCTGAACACGCGCGTGCCGTTGATGGACGACGTGACGATCACCGATCCGCCGCGCCGCTTCAGGTGCGGCAGCGCGTACTTCACGGTCAGGAAGGTGCCCTTGAGGTTGATGGAGAGGGTGCGGTCCCACTCGTCGGGCTCCAGCTCGTCCAGCGGCGCCCACACCCCGTTGATCCCCGCGTTTGCGAAGACGATGTCCAGCCGTCCCCATTTGTCGACGACTTCCTCGATGGCCGCCCGCATCTGGTCCGGCCGGGAGATGTCGGCGCACACCGCCATCGCCGCGCCGTGCTCCGCGGCGATCAGGTCGACGACGGGGTCCAGGGCTTCGCGATGGCGCCCCAGCACGGCCACCTTCGCCCCCTCCCTGGCGAACAGGACCGCCGTCGCCCGCCCGATCCCCTCTCCCCCGCCCGTGATGAGCGCAACCCTGTCTGCCAGTTGCATTTCCATCCTCGCGACCTTGTCATCCCGGGGGGAGGCGCCGCGCCGATCCCGGCGCACTCCCCGAACCATGGCGCCGACCGAAGGATCTACTCTCCCGACCTCGTGGCCGGCTGCCTCGCGGGAACCCGGCGTCCGAGATTTCCGTGCCGGATCGCGATGGCCGGCGTGGTGGGGGAGGGGAGAAGGGGCAGGGTCCTCACTGCGTCCGCGGGGGCCCTCCCCCGCCGACCTGCGCCGCTCGTTCCTCGCGGCTCGGCGGCGACCCCTCCCCCGACTTCGGGGAGGGGTGGTCACGCATCGTTTCGGGATCTCAGCCCGAACCGCTCCACCGCCTCGTACCGCGCCGGACCGCCACCCAGGTGGCTGCGGAAGACGATCACCTCCTCCACGCGCATCCGCAGGTCCAGCGGCGGCACCTGCTCGATGGCGCGGGCCACGTCGCGCGGCGGCTGGATGCGGCTGAGGGTCAGGTGCGGCTTGAACGGCTTCTCCTCCGGCGCGAACCCCGCCCCCCGCGCCGCCGCCTCCGCGATCCGCCCCAGCGACATCAGCCGCTCCACGCCCTCGGTGAGCCCGATCCACAGCACCCGCGCGCTCCGCGCCCGCGGGAACGCCCCCAGCCCGCCGAAGCCGACGTCGAACGCATCCCCCAGCTCGGCGGCGGACAGGTGCCGCGCGACGGCCGCCAGCTGATCTGCCCGCGTCGTGCCGAGGAAGCGCAGCGTCAGGTGCCAGCTGGCCGCGGGCACCGGCCGTCCCGGCACGCCGTCCGCCATCGTGCGCCGCAGGTGGGCCGCGATCGCCCGCCGCGCCTCCTCCGTCAGCGGCACGCCGATGAACAGCCGCCCCGCCGAATCCGCGTCTCGCTGGATCACCCGAGTGTCATGGCTGGCTGTAACCCGTCCCCTGTACCCTCCCCGTCACTCCTCCGCCGCGGCACGCAACCCGGCCTCGTCCATCACCCGGATCGCGCCCTTCGCGTCCACGCTGATCAACCCGCGATCGCGCAGCCCGCGCAGGTTGCGGCCCAGCACCTCGCGCACCGTCCCCAGCTCTTCCGCGACGGTGGCGTGCGATCCGCCCAGCGTGAACACGTCCTTCCCGGAGCGTTCCTTCCGCTCCAGCAGGTATCCCGCCAGCCGCGCCCGGACCGACCGCGCCGCCAGCCCGTCCAGCCGTCCGATGACGTGCCGCACCCGCGCCGCGAGCCGGCCCAGCAGAGAAAACGCCAGCTCGGGGTCCTGGCGGACGGCCGCCAGCACCCCGTCGCGCGTCACCGCGACGCAAACGGTCCGGCGATTGGCGATGGCGGTCGCGGGGTATGGCTGCCCCTCGAACAGCGCCACCTCGCCCAGCGTACCGCCGGGACCCTCCACGTGCACCACGTGCTGGCGGCCGTGGACCACGCGCACCACCCGCACCACGCCCTCGATGACGACGAAGAACCCGCGTGGTTCCATCCCCGCGTGCCACAGCACCTCGCCGGCCTCGAACTCGCGGATCGTGGAGCGGGCGGCCAGCTCGCGGACCGCGCCCGCGTTCAGGTGCTGGAACAGCGGGACGCGGAGCAGGATGGCGGGATCGATCATGCGACTCTTGTCCCTGCGCGTGGACCGGGAGAGGTGTAGCCTGTGTTCGCGCAACGGTGCGCGCCATCCTGATCGCACCTCCGCTCACGGGAGATACGGACGATGACCATCGCTCTTCTCATCCTCTCGCTCGCCGCCGTGGTGGTGCCGGGCAGCGTGGCCGCGCAGCAGGGCCACGATCACGCCGGCCACGCCGCCCACCACGCACATCCCGCGGAGGCGACGCGGGACAGCGCCTTTGCCGCGCTGCAGGCGCGCGGGCACCAGGCGATGGGCGTGGACCAGTACACCTCCACGCACCGGTTCGACGCCCTGCCCGACGGCGGCCGCATCGAGCTCCAGCGCGACAGCGACGATCCCGGTGGAATCGCCACCATCCGCGCGCACCTGCGCACCATCGCCGACGCCTTCTCCCGCGGCGACTTCGCCACGCCCGGGTTCGTCCACGCGGAGCAGGTGCCGGGCACGGACGTGATGGCCGCCCGGCGGGCGCACATCCGCTACCTCTACCGCGACCTCCCCCGCGGCGGAGAGGTGCGCATCGTCACGGAGGATGCGGAGGCGCTGCGGGCCATCCACGCCTTCATGGCCTATCAGCGCGGCGACCACCGCGCCGGCGGCGTGCATCCGTAGGATCGGATACGACGAACCGTCGCAGTCCAACCTCCCCCCAGGGGTTTTGGGGGAGATGGGCGAGCAATGCGAGCCGGAGGGGGCGT
>DASTNU010000074.1:0-2322 GCA_035720605.1 Longimicrobium sp.
TCCGGAAAGTGCGCCGCCAGCAGCGCCCTGGTGGCCCCGGTGAGCTCCGTCACCACCAGCCCGCTGGCCTCGCACGCGTCGGCGATGATGATGCCCGGGCCGCCCGCGTTGGTGACGATGGCCACGCGGTTGCCCCGCGGCACCGGCTGGTGGCTGAACGCCATCGCCAGGTCGAACATCTCTTCGACGGTATCGACGCGGATCACGCCGCACTGGCGCAGCAGCGCGTCGGTGGCGGCGTCCGTCCCCGCCAGCGCGCCGGTGTGCGACGACGCGGCGCGGGCCCCGGCCCCCGTGCGCCCGCTCTTGACCGCGATGATCGGCTTGCGGCGCGTGATCTCGCGCGCCAGCTGCGTGAACTTGCGCGGGTTCCCGAAGTTCTCCAGGTACATCAGGATCACGCCCGTCCGCTCGTCCTGCGCCCAGTACTGGATGAGGTCGTTGCCGCTGACGTCCGGCTTGTTGCCCACGGAGACGAACTGGCTGATGCCGATGCCGTACTCCGCCGCGTAGTCCAGGATGGTCACCCCCATCGCGCCGGACTGGCTCATGAAGCTCACCGGGCCCGCGGGCGGCATGGTGGGCGCGAAGGTGGCGTTCATCGAGCGGTCGGGCGCCGTGTTCAGCACGCCCATGCAGTTGGGGCCGACGAGGCGCATCCCGTGGCGCCGGACGATCTCCATCAGCGCCTTCTGCCGCTCGATCCCGCTCCCGCCCACCTCCGCGAAGCCGGCGGAGATGACGACGAGCCCCTTCACCCCCTTGCGCCCGCACCCCTCCGCGGCCTCGACCACGTGCTGCTTGGGGACGACGATCACCGCCAGGTCCACCTCGTCGGGGATGGCCTCGACGGAGGGGTAGGCGCGGATGGAGTGGACGGCGGGCGCAGTGGGATTCACGGGATAGACCGCGCCCGCGTACCCGTGGCGGACCAGGTTCTCCAGGATCTGGTACCCGATGGTGTTCGGCTTCCGGCTCGCCCCGATGACGGCGATGGAGCGGGGCCGGAGGATGGCGTCGAGCATCTATGAGTGCGTGAGTGCGTGAGTGCGTGAGTGCGTCAGTGCGTGAGTGCGTGAGTGCTTCGATGCGGCGGGAATCTACGCGGGGTGGGGCGGGGGGCAAATCTCGGTCGATGATGCGGGGAACTTGCGGAGGGCGTGCGTCTACAAGGCACCGCCACGGCGGATGGGGGCGCGCGCCGGGTAGGCGGATCGCGCCCGCGGCGTTATCATCCATCGTCACCCGATCCCGCTGAAGCCGATGCACGCTCTCTTTCTCCCGCTCCACCGCCCCCGCCTGCCGATGCTGATGGCGGCCGCGCTGCTCTGCGCCTGCGCCCCCGCGGGCGCGCGGGCGCAGGAGCACGCCCACCACCACGGCGGGAGCGCCGCACCGGCGCCCGCCGCGCAGAAGCACCGGCACCCCGAGCCGCGGCGGGGGGTCACGGCCGCGCGGGTGCTGCCGCCGGAGCGGGTGCCGGAGCGGGCGCGCGAGGTCTACGCCATGGCGGCGCAGATCCCCCAGGTGCTGGACGGCCTCTACTGCCACTGCGACTGCCACGACCGCGACGGGCTGCGCTCGCTGCTGGAGTGCTTCGAGGAGGAGATGGGCGGCACCTGCGGCATCTGCCAGGGCCAGGCGCGCCTGGCGCACCAGATGCACGAGGACGGCAAGCGGCTCAACGAGATCCGCAAGGCCATCGACGTCCAGTACGGCCCCGGCGGCTGAGCGGATATCTGGGGCGAACGCGTGAAACGCGGTTTCACGCAGGGGGCGCGGAGACAAAAAGCGAGGGCGCAGAGAACCGATGAGTCTCTGCGTCCTCGACGTTTTCTGCGCACCAGGCCGGGAAGTCCTGCGTCAGACGGGTCAGCGGCAGGAACAGACTCCGTTGCCTCCGTCGACTCCGTGTGAGGCCAACAGCAGTTCAGCGCAGCCGCTTGCGGCGTCCCGGGTCGTGGATGAGCTCCGGGAAGTCGTAGAGGATGATCCCCTCGTCGGTGAGCGTGGTGGTCACGCGCAGGCCGTCGTCCATGGAGCGCAGCGTCGCCGCCGCCTCGTCCAGCGACCAGCCCAGCCTGGCCGCCACTTCCGTGACCGTCAGCTGCCCGTCCTCCGCCTCCGCCAGCTGGAGCACCGCCCGCTGGCGCTCCGTGGCCGTCATCTGCGTGGCCTGTGCCTCGTCCCTGCGCGCCGACCACAGCAGCAGCGTCCCCACCCCCGCCGTGAACATCGCCGCCAGCATCGGGCCGTTCGCGTGGAACTCCCCGTAGACGAACGCCAGCCCGTAGAGAAACGCGATGAAGAAGAGGACGTACG
>DASTNU010000075.1:0-2265 GCA_035720605.1 Longimicrobium sp.
CGTGGTGGCCGGCGAGACGGTGGAGATCGGCAGCCTGCGGCTGTGGCAGGAGGGGGGCGTCGAGATCGCCCCGGAGGTGCTCGCGGCCGTCGAGCGCCTTCAGGCGGGCGGCCGGAGCACGATGGCCGTGCGGCGGGGGCAGCGGTGGCTCGGGGTGCTCGGCGTCGCGGACCGCCCGCGGGAAGGCGTGCGCGATACCCTGGACCGTCTGCGTACCCTCGGGCTCCGGCCTCTCGTGATGCTGACCGGCGACAACCGTGGGGTGGGCGAGGCGATCGGCCAAGAGGTCGGCGTGGACGAGATCCGAGCCGAGCTGCTTCCAGAGGACAAGGTCACCGCCATCCGGGACCTGCTTCGCCAGCACGGAAAGGTCGCGATGATCGGGGACGGCGTAAACGACGCCCCGGCGCTCGCGCACGCCACCGTGGGGATCGCGATGGGGGGCGCGGGGACGGCCGTGGCGCTGGAGACCGCCGACGTGGCGCTGATGGGAGACGACCTGGGCAAGCTGCCGTTCGCGGTAGGGCTTTCGCGCAGGGCCCGCGGTGTCATACGTCAGAACCTGTACCTGTCGCTCGGGGTGATCGCGCTTCTGGTCGTTGCGACCACCACCGGCCTCTTCGGCATCGGACCGGCCGTCGTAGCGCACGAGGGGAGCACGCTCGTCGTGATCGCCAATGCGCTCCGGCTCCTCGGCTACCGCGCCCCCCTCGCAGCCGCTCCGTTATCCGACGGGGCACAGGAGCGGGCATGACGATCTCGAGACTTGCCGTATCCACGGCCGTAGTGCTGCTGTCCTCCTGCGACAGGCCAGTCGGGCCCCGCGTGGACTTCACGATCACCCACACCGACCAGCTGGAGTCCCCGAGTAGCACGCCCTTCGATCTTCCGCCCGAGCCGGCGGTCGTGCAGGGCGGTACCGCCGCGGTCGTGGCACACGGGCTGATCGCCGCACCGGACGAGTGCGACGACCTGGGGGCGCAACTGGAGGCGGACGACGAAGTGCTGACGCTCCGCGTGATCGTGCGGGGCTCACGGACCCACCCGGGCGGGTGCGGGGAGCAGGGAGGGTTCGCTCTCTTCCAGTGGCAGGCGCGCATCGAACCCGTGAGGCAGGGTAACCAGCGGGTGCGCGTGCTCTACGACTACCGCGGCCTGCGGTGGCACGAGCTTGGTGACACGGCTGGGGGGCGCGACCCCTACCCGGACCGGGTCGTGGCGGAGACTACCGTGACCGTGGAGTAGGGCAACGCCCGGGTCGCCGTCGTCCACGAGAAACCAGGATGATCCCGCACGGCCGCGCCTCTTGCGGCTGTTTACTTGCATATCGTCGATGCCCGAGATCACTGAACTGCCGATCTGGAATCCTCTGTGCTTGGTGCGGTCCCGGTGCGGCTGCCCGCGCTGCAGGCAAGGGGCCGATGGACGCGGTACACGGCACGGCGTGCGCATACCCCGCAGAGCCGGCCCCGCGGCTGCCCTCTGGCTGGCCGCGCTCTCGGCGTGCGCACCGGCGAGCCAGCCGCCCGTGCACCATCCAATCCCGTTCGGGTACGAGGCCGGGCACGTGGTTCTCCCGGTGCGGGTGAACGGCTCTGCTCCGCTGCGCTTCATCCTGGACACCGGGTTCCCCGTATCGGCCATCGACCTGCAGGCCGCCCGGGCCGTCGGCCTGCGGCTCGGAGCGGGGCCGGACCTCTCGGGAGTCGGACCGGCCACCGTGCGCGGGATGCAGGCGCGCGGCACGCGCCTGCAGCTACCCGGAGTGCCTTCCCTGCGGCTCGACGTGGCCGTATTCCCGATGCACGCGCTCGCCACTCAGGGCGGCGGACGCGTCGACGGGGTCCTGGGTATGGATGTCGTCCGGCGCTGGGGGGTCGAGATCGACTACGCGGCCAGGACGCTCCGACTGCACGCCCCCGGCTCCTACGGCTGCGGGAGCGGCTGCGCGGTGGTCCCGTGGGTGCGGGGAGGCGGCGAGTGGTTCGTCACCGCACTGGTGCTGGTGGACGGGCGCCCACCCGTCCGCGGTCGCTTCCGGCTAGACACGGGGTCCGGCGGTGCGCTCGCGCTTACGCGCCCGTTCGTCGAGGCGCACGGCCTGCTTCAGGCCACCTCCGGGACCGCGGAAGGAACCGCCTTCGGGATCGGCGGCACGTCCCACCGCCGCGTCGGGCGGGTCGCGGGTCTTTCGATCGGACCGTTCCTGGTCGAACGGCCGGTAACCGCGTTCGCCCAGGACAGCGCGGGTGAGCTGGCGCGCTC
>DASTNU010000076.1:0-4765 GCA_035720605.1 Longimicrobium sp.
GCGGGCGAGCAGCAGGCGGAGCTGGACCGCGCGCTGGGGCGGCTGGGGAGCTTCCTGGCGCTGGTGGGCACCTTCGCGCTGCTGCTGGGCGGCATCGGCGTGGCCAGCTCGATGGGCGCGTACATCGCCCAGAAGCGCGACACGGTGGCCACGCTGCGCTGCCTGGGCGCCACCGCGCCGCAGGTGATCCTCGTCTACCTGCTGCAGGCGGGGGTGATGGGGGTGCTGGGCGCGGCGCTGGGAACGGCGATCGGCCTGGGGGTGCAGTGGGTGCTGCCGCGGCTGCTGGCGGAGCTGCTGCCGGTGCAGGTGGATACCGCGCTCAGCCTTCCCGCGGTGCTCACCGGCGTCGGGATCGGCGTGTGGGTGGCCGTCGCCTTCGCGCTGATGCCGCTGATCGCCACGCGCCGCATCTCGCCGCTGCAGGCGATCCGCCGGCGGGTGGAGGAGGACGAGGTCCGCGGGCGCGATCCCTGGGTGATCGGGGGATGGGCGCTGCTGGCGGCCAGCGTCGTCGCCCTCGTTCTCCTGCAGGCGGGGGAAGTGCGGACGGGGATCGGCTTCGCGGCGGGGATCGGGGCCACGCTCCTGGCGCTCTGGCTCTCCGCCTGGCTGGTGACGAAGGCGGCGCGCCGCGCGCCCACCCGCCTGCTGGCGTATCCCGCCCGGCAGGGGATCGCCAACCTGCACCGGCCGGGGAACCAGACGCGGGTGGTGGTGCTGGCGCTGGGGTTCGGCGTCTTTCTCCTCGCCGTCGTCTACCTGATGCAGAGCAACCTGCTGCGCCCGCTGCGCCTGGATCCGCAGGTACAGGGCAACCTGCTGCTCTTCGACGTGCAGCAGGACCAGGAGGCGGGCGTGTCGCGGATCCTGGCCGGCGGCGGCACCCGCGTCCTCCAGCGCGCGCCGATCGTCCCCATGCGCATCCACGCCATCAACGGCGTCCCCGCCGCGCGCCTGGTGCCGGAGTACGATTCGGCCCGGGCAGCGGCGGACAGCCTGAAGGAGCGGGACCGGGGGCGGCCGGTGGGCCCGCGGCGGGGCGGCGACGCGCCGGAGGCGTGGGCGGTGCGCCGGGAGTACCGATCCACCTACCGCGACACGCTGGTGGACAGCGAGACGCTGCTGCGCGGGCGGATGTGGCGCCGCGGCGGCGGCGGGCCGCGGGGCGGGGTGGCGGAGGTGTCGATCGACATCGCCGTGGCGGGCGACCTGAAGGTGGACGTGGGCGACACCATCACCTGGGACGTGCAGGGGGTGCGCATCCCCACGCGCGTCACCAGCATCCGCGAGGTGGACTGGCAGCGGCTGGAGCCCAACTTCTTCGCCGTCTTTCCGGCGTCGGTGCTGAACGCCGCGCCGCAGACCTGGGTGATGCTGGCCCGCGCGCCCGACGCGCCCGGCCGCGCGGCCGCGCAGCGCGACGTGGCGCGGCGCTACAGCAACGTGGCGGTGCTGGACCTGACGGCCATCCAGTCCGCCATCGACGACGTGCTGGGACGGGTGGCGGCGGTGATCCGCTTTCTCGCGGCGTTCAGCGTGGCGACGGGGTTCGTGGTGCTGCTGGGGGCGGTGCTCACCGGGCGGCTGCAGCGCATTCGCGAGAGCGTGCTGCTGCGCACCCTGGGCGCCACCCGCCGGCAGGTAGGCGGGGTGCTGCTGGCGGAGTACCTGTCGCTGGGGCTGCTGGCCAGCCTCGCGGGAATCCTGCTGGCGGTGGGCGCCGGCTGGGCGCTGGCGAAGTGGCTGTTCGAGGTGGACTACGCCGTTCCCGTGCTGCCGCTCCTGGGGCTGGCGCTGGTGGTGACCGCCCTCTCCGCCGCCGTGGGGCTGCTCGCCAGCCGCGAGGTCTTTCGCCACACCCCGCTGGAGGCGCTGCGGGAGGAGTGAAGGGTCCGGGCGCCGCGTGAAGGAGGCCGGATGCGGGAAAGGGCGTGGCATCCAGGCCACCGATGGCGGACCAGCGCAATGCGCGGGAAGTCGTCGCGGAAGGACGGGTGACGGCTTGCGCGGAGGGGCTGCGCGTCTCAGCTTTGGAAATCCATCTGTTCCGGCCGTGAGCCGCCCGGGCGCACCCCTGCGCGCCGGGGCCCGCATTGCCATCTCCCCACGCCATCTCCGAGGTCGGTATCGTGCCGCGCCGCATTGCTTTCTACCTTGCCGTCCTGCTGCTGGCCACGGCTTGCCAGGACCTGCCCAGCGAGCCCCGGGCCTCGTCCGACTCCGCCCGGGCCGGGCAACGTGACTACATTCTGCCCCCCGTGGTCGTGATCGGTGAATGCGACCCCTGGATGTCGCTGGACTGGTGCAGCGGTGACGGTGGAGACTGCATGACGTCCGTGGGGGGAGACGTGGAGACGACGGCCGTCCAGGGATGCGGCCCCGGCGGCGGAGGCGGCGCGGGGGGTGGCGGTGGAGGCGGAGGGAGCGGGCCCGGCGACGGAAGCACGCCTCCGGACGAGGGATGCCCGTCGCAAGACCCGGAGTGCCTCAAGCCGCTCTCGTCCGAGCAGATCGCGGCCGTGGACGCGGCGAAGGCGCTGTTCAAGACGCAGTTCGCCGACCCCGCCGCCCAGGCGGCCTGCCAGGAGATGCGGAACGCGCTGGCCGCGGTTACCGTCTACCAGGGCAACCCGCTCATCGAGGACGCCGACGGCCACTCGCACAGCGGCCAGTACTGGCAGGGGTCCATCCACATCGACGCCGACTGGTTCGACCACGTGATCGCGCTGGGCGACTACCGTACGCTGGGCTATCTTCTGCTGCACGAGGCGGCGCATTCGCTGGGCTACAAGCATGCGGGGGAGACGGGTGCTCCGTACTCCACCTACCCGTTCAACCACGTGAGCGACGGCTCCGGGGTGGAAACGTGCATCGCCTGATCCTGCTGCTGGCGCTGGTCCTGGCCCTCCCGGCGCCCGCCGCCGCGCAGCCGGTCGCGCTGACCGGCGCGGACCGCGCCGCCATCGTGCAGCAGGTGCTGCGCGCGCGCCGGGGGGAGCTGAACGACGCCGTTCCCGTGGACCGCGCGGCGCTGGTGCGCGTGCTGGGATCGGAGCAGGCGGCGGATTCCGCGCTGGCGTCCGTGCCGGAGGATTGCGGCCAGCGCGAGCAGCGGGGGCGATGGAGCATCCAGGCGCTGGAGCCCGACGGCGATGCCGGCGCGGTCCTCCGCGCCGACCGCGTGGAGTCCGGTGGAACCGCGCGAACGGAGGCGTACCGCTTGCGCCGCGGCTGCTCCCCCGCCGGTACCTGCACGTGGTGGCTGGTGGACGTGCGCCTCTCCGGCTTCGAGAGCAACGACGAGGCGCCGCTCCCGCGTTGAGCCCGGCGCAACACAGCCGCCATCCAGCGCGCCTGCCACCTTTCGCTGGCAGGCGCGTCTTGCGTGCGCCCGCAACGGCCTGGTTGCGCTCCCCGCCACTTCCGCCCCAGCTTTGATCCACGAAGGCTTCGAGTTCCCGAACCGCCAGTCACAAATTCCACCAGCCGCACCCGGATGACCGCCACCGACCACGGCCAGGTAGAGCGCGCGCTGGACGCCGCGCGGCAGGAGCTGGGCATCCGCTGCGGCTTTCCGCCGGAGGTGGAGGCCGAGGCGGCCGAGGCGGCGAAGCGCGTCGCCGCGGCGGGGGACGGGCGCGAGGACCGGCGCGACCTGCCGCTGGTGACCATCGACCCGCCGGGGAGCCGCGACCTGGACCAGGCGCTCTGCTTCGTCGCGGAGCCGGACGGCGGGCTCCGGCTCTTCTACGCCATCGCCGACGTCGCCTTCTTCGTGGACCGCGGCGGCGCGCTGGAGGCGGAGGCGTGGAAGCGCGCCCTCACCTTCTACGGGCCGGACCGCAAGGAGCCGCTGTATCCACCGGTCCTCAGCCAGGGCGCCGGCAGCCTGCTGCCGGAAGAAGACCGCCCCGCCAATCTCTTCGAGCTGGTCGTGGACGCCGCGGGAGAGCTCCAGTCCACCGTCGTACGCCGGGCGCTGGTGCGCAGCCGCGCGCAGCTCACCTACACGCAGGTGGTGCAGCACGTCTGCGACGGCGAGAAGCTGTTCGCCGGGCACGACTGGGCGGCGTCGCTGCCGCTGATGCGCCGCTTCGGCGAGCTGCGGCGGAAGATCGAGGCGGAGCGCGGCGGCGTCTCCATCCCCCTGGCCAGCCAGCACGTCACGCAGCTCACCGCGCGGCGGCTGGGCTACGCGCTGGAGTTCGAGATCCCGGTGGCGTCGGAGGAGTGGAACGAGCAGGTGTCGCTGCTCACCGGCCACGCCGCCGCCCTGGCGATGCTGGAGGCGCGGGTGGGGATGGTGCGGGTGATGGGCGCGCCGGAGCCCGGCGCCATCGAGGCGTTCCGCCGCGCCGCGCGCACCATGGGGTTCGACTGGCCGGGGGGGATGTCGTACCCGGACTTCATCCGCTCGGTGGACGTCTCGCACCCGCGCATCACCTCGCTGCTGTGGCAGGCCAGGCGGGTGAACCGCGGCGCCGACTACCTGGCCTTCGACGGCGAGGTGCCGGCGGACCCGCTGCACCACGCGCTGGCGATGCCGTACGCGCACGTCACCGCCCCACTGCGCCGCCTGGCCGACCGCTACGTGCTGGAGCTGCTGGTCAAGCTCTCCGCCGGCGGCCGACCCACGGCGGACGAGGTGGCCACCCTCAAGCGCCTGCCGCTGCTGATGGACGAGACGGAGCGCCGCGAGGGCAAGTTCGAGCGCCGCGCCGTCGACATCGCCGAGGCATGGGTGCTGCGCGAGCGCGTGGGC
>DASTNU010000077.1:0-2648 GCA_035720605.1 Longimicrobium sp.
GCCGCATCTTCGACGTCACCGGCAACACGGTCGACGGCAAGGGACCGGTGAAGTTCGACAAGAAGTATCCGATCCACCGCCCGGCTCCGGCGCTGGTCGATCAGGACACCAAGGCCAACATTCTCGAGACGGGCATCAAGGTCATCGATCTCATCTGCCCGTTCCTGAAGGGCGGCAAGGTCGGGGCCTTCGGCGGCGCCGGCGTCGGCAAGACCGTCGTGATCATGGAGCTCATCAACAACATCGCCAAGGGGCACGGCGGCCGCTCCGTCTTCGCCGGCGTGGGCGAGCGCACCCGCGAGGGCACCGACCTGTGGCTGGAGTTCCGCGAGGCCAACCTCATCAAGGATGACAACCTGCCGGAGTCGTCGGTGGCGCTGGTGTACGGGCAGATGAACGAGCCGCCCGGCGCGCGCCTGCGCGTGGCGCTGGCGGGGCTCACCGTGGCGGAGTACTTCCGCGACGTGGAGAAGCAGGACGTGCTGTTCTTCGTGGACAACATCTTCCGCTTCACCCAGGCCGGCTCCGAGGTGTCCGCCCTGCTGGGCCGCATGCCCAGCGCCGTGGGCTACCAGCCCACGCTGGCCACGGAGATGGGCGGGCTGCAGGAGCGCATCACGTCGACGCGCGAGGGCTCCATCACCTCGGTGCAGGCCATCTACGTGCCCGCCGACGACCTGACGGACCCGGCCCCGGCGACGGCGTTCGCGCACCTCGATGCGACGACGGTGCTCAGCCGCGCGCTCACGGAGATCGGCATCTACCCCGCGGTGGACCCGCTGGACTCCACCAGCCGCATCGTGGACCCGCAGTTCATCGGCGAGCGCCACTACAACGTGACGACGGCGGTGCAGCGCATCCTGCAGCGCTACAAGGAGCTGCAGGAGATCATCGCCATCCTGGGCATGGACGAGCTGTCGGAAGAGGACAAGGTGACGGTGGGCCGCGCCCGCCGCATCCAGCGCTTCCTGTCGCAGCCGTTCCACGTGGCCGAGCAGTTCACCGGCACGCCCGGCGCGTACGTCAAGCTGCAGGACACCATCGAGAGCTTCGAGCGCGTGGTGGCCGGCGAGTTCGACCACCTGCCGGAGCAGGCGTTCTACATGGTGGGCGGCATCGAGGGCGTGATCGAGAAGGCCCGCAAGCTCGAGGCGGGCGGCTGATGGCGGCCGCGGCGGCGGGCACGGAGGGCGGCGCGCTGCACGTCACGGTGCTGTCGCCCGAGGCCACCGTGTACGAGGGGGCGGCGGACTCCGTCGTGGCCCCCGCGTTCAACGGCAGCCTGGGCATCCTGCGCGGGCACGCACCGCTCATGGCGCTGCTGGGCGAGGGAAGCCTGCGCATCACCACCGGCGGCAAGGAGCTGCGCTTTCAGGTGGCGGGCGGCTTTCTGCAGGTGGCGGAGAACGAGGTCACCGTGCTGAGCGAGCGCGCCGAGGCGGCGTAGTCTCCGCTTTCGGTGGATGACGAAGACTGGCCCCGCCGCCCTTTTTTCGGGTGGCGGGGCTTCTCGTGCCGGGTGATGGCCTTGCATTTGCCGCAATTTTGCGCGTCCTCGCAACGCGACGTGCTCCTTCACCTTCGTGAACGGGAGGATCCGATGAAGCTCAACCCCGAGCAGCTGGTCGTGTCGTCGTTCGAGACGGCGGCCCCCACGGAGAAGGTCGCCGGGAACATGCTGGGGACGCAGGCGTGGGTGTGTCCGACGCCGGCCACGCAGTGCTTCGTCTGCCCCGCTCCGTCGTCGCCGGAAGACACCTGCTGAGTTGGCAGGTCGGCCGACGTGTCACATCGGTGGATGATGGCGATCGGTCCCGCCGTCCCTTCGTGGACGGCGGGGCCGTTGCGTCGTGGGAAAGTTGCGGATTCCCTCGACGTTACGTCGAGTCCGCGAGAAGAATGAGCCTCACACAGAGTCAGCGGAGTCAACGGAGTTTTCTCGTGCCGTTTCCCCTGCTCCCACGCCTGATTCATGGCGGCCGAAGGCATGGCGCGCCGGTCGAGGAGGCACGAGCCGGCGTGAACGATCGGGAACGGTAGAGGGAGGGAAGCGCGGCAGGGGGCCATCGAAAATTTTTTGGAGGGGGGATACGGTTCGCGGGATTATCTCCGAAGCACAGCGGAACAAGCGGACCACCTTGATGCGCGATCTTGCGAACGATCCGCCAACTCCACGGCGTGGGATTCGCACGGAATGCGCCGCAGCAGTTACGGATTGTCCAGCCGTCAATGGTGAAAAACTTGTGATTACTCACGATCCGGCTCTACGATGCTTGTATTTCGCGCTTGTTTATGCATATTAAGGAGCACTGGGCCGCACCTTCCCCCTTCCCGGAGACCTCCCCATGAGACTGAATCCTGAAGAACTGGTCGTCAGCTCGTTCGCGACGTCCGATGTGCCGCAGTTCGCGGCGGCGGCGATCTCGACGCCGCAGTGTCCCACGCCCGCCACGATGTGCTTCATCTGCCCGCCCAGCCAGTTCACGGAATGCGAGCTGTGCGAGCCCACACCCATGACGGCCTGCTTCGTCTGCCCCCCGATCACCTACGACTGCCAGAGGGACTGAGCACGGATTCCGGCGGGCCGCGAGGCCGCGGAAAAGGTGGTTCGGTGGATGATGCAAACCGGCCCCGCCGCCCTTCCCGGG
>DASTNU010000078.1:0-5716 GCA_035720605.1 Longimicrobium sp.
CCTCTCCCCCGCTGCGCGGGGGAAAGGGGAGAACTGCTGTTGCGAACCAGACCCTCTACCGCGCCGGAAGCCCGGGGGTATACACCCTCTCCCGCGCAGTTTGCGGGAGAGGGTGCGGCTCTCAGGCCGCGGGTGAGGGCCCAGCCGGCCCCTACCGCGACTCCGTGTCGGCCCGGCGCTCCACGGGGGCGTTCTCCGGCCACATGCGGTGCCGGCCCTTGAGGATGGGCGCCAGCGCGGCCAGCATCCCCGACACCGTCTGGTACCGCTCCGCCGGGTCCGGGTGCAGGGAGCGCAGGATCACCGTCTCCAGGTCGCGCGGCAGCCCGGGCACGTGCGCGCGAGGCGGCACCGGCAGGTGCTTGATCTGCGGATACCGCTGCTCCAGCTCCTTCGTGGTCAGCTCGCGGTCCGAGGTGGGGGTGCGCTCCGCGACGTGCGCCCGCAGCTCGTCGTCCTCGTCGTCCCACTCGTTCCACTCCTCCTCGTCCTCTTCCGCCGGCTCTTCCGTGGCCCACTTTCCGGTCACCAGCTCGTAGAGCAGCGCGCCCAGGCCGTAGACGTCGGTGGCGGCCGTCAGCGGCTCCTTGAGCACCTGCTCCGGCGCCATGTACGGCGCCGTCCCCATGCGGTCCGCGGGGCGGCGTATCGGCTCGATCTCGCGCACCACGTCGAAGTCCAGCAGCACCGGCACGCCTTCGCGCAGGTGGATGTTGGCCGGCTTGAGGTCGCGGTACAGGTAGCCGCAGCGGTGCAGGTAGTGGATGGCCGCGCCCACGTGCATGATGGCGCGGACGGCGTCGGGAGTGTGCAGGCGCCGCCGGGGCAGCCCCTCCAGCACGTCGAAGAGCGACGGGCCGGCCAGG
The DNA here is from genome assembly GCA_035720605.1 of Longimicrobium sp. Taxonomy (GTDB): domain Bacteria; phylum Gemmatimonadota; class Gemmatimonadetes; order Longimicrobiales; family Longimicrobiaceae; genus Longimicrobium. Next base: position 867 of record DASTNU010000078.1, read on the forward strand.
TACTCCATCAGGATGTACGGCCGCCCGTCCTCCTCGTCCGACCCGAACAGCCGCACGATGTTGGGGTGCCGCAGCTTCTCCAGCACCTCCGCCTCGCGCCGAAAGGAGACGGGGACCACGCCGTCCTTTACGTGCTCCGGCAGCACCACCTTGCCGGTGAGCGCGCACCAGTGGCGGTTGCTCCACACCTGGTACAGCTCCGACATGCGGCCGCACGCCAGGTGCCCGATCACCGTCAGCTCGCCCAGGCGGTCGCCCACCTTGAGCGAAAACTTCTCGCGCGGGCGCGCCGGCTCGTGCTCCCACCGGCGCGCGGCCGCCAGCCCCTGGTACCGTGCCCGCGCGATCGACGCTGGTGGCATCCCGAATTCCTGTAACGAGTTGGGGGACCGCGTCGCCGCCGGGCGGGCCCTGCAGTAGAAGGACGGGGTTCGTCTACGCAACGGGCGTACCCCGGACGGCGCGGGAACAGGGGAGAGAGACAGGAACGGCCCGCGGATGAACCATGATCCCACCCGCGCATCCCGTGGCCCGTCGGCCCGCTGGCGGACGTGTTCACACCGTGGACAAAAACGGACGGAAGCGTGCGCTCATGGATCGACGGGCCATCGGCCATCTCCGCGTGCATTCCTGATGATGGGGACGTCGCACGCAAGAGTACAGTGAGCTGGTTGTGCGCAGCTGCTGTCAGAAAGAGATTGCACCCTGCGTTGCAACGCACCAACGCAGGGCGTGGGTGAGTGCGGATGGAGGGCGCACACCCACGCCGGATCGCAGTTCCCCCATTTTCACGACAAGGAGTCCCCCATGAAGAAGATCGAGCTGAACCTGGATGCGCTGTCGGTGGAGTCGTTCGACGTGGCCGGCGAGGTGGAGCAGGCGCGCGGCACCGTGATGGCGAACCAGCAGACACTGAACGTGCACTGCTACACGCGCGTGGGCTCGTGTTTCCGCACCGCCTGCTGCCCCGAGACCACCCTCTGCTGATCGGCGGAGGCTGCAGGACGAGCGGGGCGGCTCCGGAAAGGGGCCGCCCCGCTCTTTTCTTCCGACAGCGCAGGCTCCTTCGCCTGAGCGGCTGAAGCCGCCCGCAACGACAGCGGAAAGGCCCGCAAACTGCGCGGGGCTTCAACTGCCGAATGGCACGGGCTGTCATTCCGAGGGAGGCGCCGCGCGATGCTTGAGCCGTCGCGCCGACCGCGGAATCTACCCGCCCAACCTGGGGCCCTGATCCGCGGTACCATCTCGCCCGCGCGAGTCCGCGCAGGCGGACTTCGTGCCTTGCCAGCAGCGGTTTCAACCGCCGGACGGATACCGGCCCATCCGCCTCATCCTTTCCCACTGCCGCCAACCACATCCCCGCATCCCCGCATCCCGCACTCACGCACTCACGCACTCACGCACTCACGCACTCACGCACTCACGCACTCACGCACTCACGCACTCACGGGGACGGCTGATCCGGGGCGACCACCGTGATCTCGCTCACCTCGCCCCCGGCTTCGCGGACGTCGCCCAGGACCTCGACGGGACGCGTGCCGCGGCGCGAGCCCGGGCCGGTGCCGTACAGGATGCGCGCGGTGCGGATGTTCCAGCGGCTGACGATCCATGCGCCCGAGGGGAGCCGCTGGAACTCCACCACCCCGCGAGAGGGGGATCGCTGGGAGCCGTCGGGCAGCCCCGTGTACTCGTACTCCACGCTGCGCAGCTCCCCGGTGCGCGCGTCCAGCCACATCGTGCCACGGATGTCGACGACCTCGCGGCTCTCCGCCGGCTCGAACGCCAGGCCCACCTGTCCCGACTGGCCGCGCTGCGTTCGCACGTTCACCGCCGAATGCACGTACAGGCAGTGCGTGTCCTGGAACTCGTCGGAAAGCAGCACCGTCGCGTCCGGGCCATAGACGGTGATGGTGTCGCCCGTGTCGCGCAGGTAGCCGTGTTCCGCCAGCTCCGCGGGCGAGAGCGTCTCGAACGGCTGGCCCCGCACCCGCTGCGGCGGATCCCGCCGGGTGCGCCGCGAGCGGATGAGGTCGCGGCGGTAGGTGCGGATGGTGTACTCCACCAGCTCCTGGTCCTCCACCAGCTCCGTCGCGCGCAGGGCCACGGCGGCCTGCTGCCACAGCTCGTACGCGCGCATCCCCGCGCCCGGCCGCACCACGCAGCGCATGTCGGCCGTCACTTCCACGGGGGCGAGGACGAACACCTTCACCGCCGTCGCCAGCCGCAGCTCTTCCGTCTCCCCCGCGGCCAGCTCCACCTCCGCCTGGGCAGGCTGGTAGCCGATCCGCTCCGCGCGCACCAGGTAGCGCCCCGCCGCCGGCGCGGCGAGGGAAAAGCGGCCCTCCCCGTCCGTCAGTCCGCCGGCCAGGGCCCGGCCGCCGGTCGCCGGGTACAGCCCCACCACGGTGCCGTCCACCGGCCGCCCGGCGTCGTCTACCAGGACGCCGCGGACGGTCTGCGCCGAAATCGGACCGGATGCGAGCAGCGCGACGAGGAGCGAGAGCAGGGGAACGGCGTATCGGGAAAGAGCCATTGGTTCACGCGCGATGTGCGGTGGATTTGCCAGCGGAGATTTCCGGAGGTCCGGCGTGCAGGGTCGGCAGCGGGGTAGCATGCCGCGTACCTGCGCAATCCAGATGGCATGTGTTTGATGCGAGACGACTTGAGTTGCGCCTCCTTCTCGCGCGCACGGAGCCGTTGTCCCCGCGGACGGACAGCGCGGCACGATGGGTGGACGTAGCAGGCGGCCTGGTCCACGCGCACGAGGCCGGTGAGTCTTGCGAGCCCGGCGGGGCGTGCGGCCGGCAGGATCTCCGCTTCGTGCCCGCGATCCTGCGATTTCGTCCTCAGTAACCCGGCGGGAAGCGCCGGTGCCAGTCCGTCCGGCGCTGCACCTCGCTGGCGATCGCCACCAGCCGGCCTTCCGTCCATGCGCGGCCCGTGAACGCGATGGAGGTCGGCAGGTTCAGCCGGCCGAAGCCGTTGGGGATGGCGATCCCCGGGAGCCCGACGAGGTTCGCCGCGCCGCTGATCCCCTGCCCGCCGCCGGGCGCGTCCGTCCACGCCTCGTCGAAGGGCTTGCCGACGGGATACGACACCGTGTCCCAGGTGGGGTGCACCAGCGCGTCGAAGCCGCCGTCCGCGAACAGCCGGTCCAGCGCTTCGCCCGCGGGGCGGCGCACGCGCAAGGCGCGCAGGTAGTCCTTCGCGAACACCACCTGGCCCGCGTATCCGCCGATGCGGTCCTCCGGCGCGCTCAGCTCCCGCACGCGGCCGCTGCTCACCAGCTCCTCGAAGATGCTGGCCGCCTCCGCGTCGATGATGAGCGACGCCGCCGCGCCGTACGGGTACTGCGGCAGCTCCACGTCGCGCACCAGCTCCGCGAACTCCGAGAGCACCTCCAGCGACGCCTCGAAGTTGCGGCGCACCTCCGCCTGCGACCCCTCCGCGTTCCCCTTCAGCACGCCCAGCCGCGGGCGCTGGGGGAGCCGCGCGTCGGCCGCGTGGCGGTAGGGGCGCTCCACGGTGGACTCGTCGCGCGGGTCGGGGCCGGCGATCGCCTCCAGCACCAGGCCGCAGTCCTCCGCGGTGCGGCACATCGGGCCGATCTTGTCCATCGTCCACGAAAGCGCCATCGCGCCCCAGCGGCTCACCCGCCCGTAGGTGGGCCGCAGCCCCGTCACGCCGCTGAGCGCCGCCGGAGCGAAGATCGACCCCCACGTCTCGCTGCCGATGGCGAACGGCACCAGCGCCGCCGCCACCGCCGCGCCCGGCCCGCTGGACGACCCACCGCTCCAGTAGTCCGGGTTCCACGGCGTGCGCCCGGGGCCGGTGAACGACGCGTCAGCCTGCTCGTAGCCAAAGCCGCCGGCCAGCTCCACAGACGCCAGCTTGGCGACCAGCACCGCGCCCGCTGCCGCCAGCCGCTCGACGACCGCCGCGTCCGGCAGGCGCTGCTCGCGGTACGGCTGCGCGCCCCAGCTGGTGGGATAGCCCTCCGCGCCGATCAGGTCCTTGGCGCCGTAGGGGATGCCGTGCAGCGGGCCGCGCCAGCGCCCGGCGCGAATCTCGTCGCGCGCGCGGCGGGCCTCGTCCAGCGCCCGCTCGCGGGTGATGGTCACCAGCGCGCCCAGCGCCGGGCCGAAGCGCTGCAGCCGGTCCAGGTACGCCTCCGCCAGCTCCACCGGGTCCAGCCCACCGGTGCGCACCTGCTCCGCCAGCTCGCGGACGGAAAGGTGGAGGGTCGCGTCGGGGATCATCGCGGCGCGCCTCCGGGGACGCGGTAGACGAACGCCGGCTCGGCCGCGATCGGCAGCGGAAAGTCGCGTAGCCGCTGCGCCGTCCGCAGCACGCCGCGGATGCCGCCGCGCACCTTCTCCATCTCCTGCTCCGTCATCCGGTCGCCGTACTGCGCGCGGACGACGTCTAGCAGCCCCTCCAGCACGGGGTCGGGCGGCTGGGGCGCATCGCCGGCGGGCGGGGCTGCTGCCGGAATGGGAGCGGGGACGGGTGCGGGCGGCGGCGCGGCGGACGCGCAGCCGGCCAGCGGCGCCAGCACGGGGACGGCGGCCGCGGCCACGGCGGCCCTGGCGAAGTCGCGCCGGGTGATGTCGGACGGATGGGACGACATGGCGTTGCCCGGGTATGGCGGATCTCGGGGATGGATGCCGAAAGCATACGCCGCTCCCGTCCGTGGCGACAGGGAGCGGCGACGCCTGCGATCGAAATCCGCAAAAGAATCCGCCTCACACGGTAGGCGTTCGACAGTGGCACCTGACACGCTCTACGTAATCGATTGTGCCACAGGAGGATACGGCGAGGCCGCTCCGAGCGCGTGTACAACACGCCCG
>DASTNU010000079.1:0-2997 GCA_035720605.1 Longimicrobium sp.
TACCGCGAGAACTGCCAGAACCTGGGCGTCCTCGCCTCCACCAACTTCGACCTGGTGGAGCGCATCCGCCGCGGCGAGACCATCCCCCTCGCCGAGTTCACGCAAGGGGCGGACGAGATCACCCGCGGCATCATCGAGCACGGCGGGCTCTTCAACTACAACGTGGCGCGCCTGCAGGGCACCGTGCACACGCCGCCCATCAGCTGCCACCACGAGCAGCCGGGGAGCGCGCCGCTGGACGCGGAAGACGTGCGGGCCCTGCGCGGCAGCGGCGAAGGCAACCTGCCGGGCCCGGGGCCGGACACGGGCGTGGACTACGCGGCCGCGCAGTTCGTCGCCACCTCCACGTCGAACGTGCAGACGGACGGCGCGGGCGCGCCGGAGGGCACGCGCCACGGGGCCAGGGCCCGCCCGATGACCATCGCGGAGAAGATCTTCGCGCGGCACTGGGTCACCGACCTGTCGAAGGGCGAGATCGGCGTGCCCTGGGTGCAGCCCGGCGACGCCGGCTTCGTGCAGACGGACATCCGCTTCTCGCACGAGTACGTCACGCCCATGTCCGCCATCTTCTTCGAGCACTACGTGGGGATGGACGAAAAGGTGGTGGATCCCGGCTCGATCCTGTTCTTCCGCGACCACCTGACCTTCCTCAAGGATGCCATGCCGGCGGAGCGCGTGCAGCTCGGGCTGCTGGACGTGGCCAACCAGCTGGAGGTCAAGCAGCGGCAGTTCGCGCAGAAGCAGGGCGTGCGGCTGTACGGCGAGCTGGGGCACGGCAAGCACGGCTCCGAGGCCATCTGCCACAGCAAGATCCTGGAGAGCTACGCCCTTCCCGGCCACGTCATCATCGGCTCCGACAGCCACACGCCGCACGCCGGCGCGGTGGGCTGCGTGGCGTTCGGCGTGGGGACCACGGCGATCTTCAACTCGTGGATCACCCGGGACGTGCGCGTGGAGGTGCCGCGCTCGTTCAAGGTGATCGTGCACGGGGAAAAGCCGGAGAACGTCTCGGCCAAGGACTTCATGCTGGAGATCCTGCGCCACCCGTACATCAAGGACGGCCACGCCATCGGGCAGATCATCGAGTACGCCGGCCCCGCGGTGGAGGCGCTCTCGGTGGACGAGCGGGCCACGATGACCAACATGGCCGCCGAGGTGGGCGCCTTCACCGGCATCGTGGCGCCGGACCAGAAGGCGGTGGAGTACCTGGTGGAGCAGCGCGGGATGGCGCGCGAGGAAGCGGAGCGGCTGATCGACGGCCTGTACAGCGACGAGGGCGCCGACTACGTGAAGGTGATCGAGATCGACGCCTCGTCGCTCAAGCCCATGATCGCGCTCCCTGGCGACCCGGGGAACGGGCTGTACGTGGACGAGCTGGGCGAGGACGTGCGCATCGACATCGCCTACGCGGGCAGCTGCACGGCGGGGAAGAAGGAGGACATGGACATGTACGCCCGCGTCCTGCGCGAGTACCACGAGCGCGGCGTCGCAAAGCCGGAGCACGTGCAGCTGTACATCCAGTGCGGCTCGCAGGAGGTGTACGCGTACTGCCAGGAGCAGGGGTACGACCGCATCTTCCAGGAGGTGGGCGCCACCTTCATCGAGCCCAGCTGCGGCGCATGCATCAACGCCGGCCCGGGGGTGAGCCGCAAGCCGACGGACGTCACCATCAGCGCCATCAACCGCAACTTCCCCGGGAGATCCGGTCCCGGGCAGCTGTACCTGGCCTCGCCGTACACCGTGGCCGCTAGCGCCATGGAGGGCCGCATCGTCGCCTGGGAGCCGCAGCCCGAGCCCGCCGGCGTCTGAACTGCGTTTTTTCGATGGATAGCGGGGGCGCAGCGGTGATCGCGGCGCCCCCGCTGCTTTTGCGCCAGCTGCCAAACGCGCTTTCGGCTTGGGCTTGACGCGTTCATTCCGTTTGCTTTTACTTCAGCGCGAGGGAGGAAAATAGACGATCACCACAGGGTAGGAGGGGGATGAAGAGGATGGGGTGGTTCGTGCAGGGCGATCGCGCTTTCGGATGCGGAAGCGAGGAGATCCGATGACCTCGCGCACGGAGAAGCTCGTCCGTTGGTTCATGTTCGGCGTGCTGGTCTCACTGGTGCCGCTCGCCGTCACGTACTTCGGCCTGCGGCTGGATCGGCGGCCGATACACCTGGAGATGCTGGTTGCCCGGGGCGAGATGCTGCTGATTTCCACGACGCTGGGAGCCGCAGCGCTGGGCGAGTTGTTCCCCAGCAGTCGAGAGAACGTAATCGGAAAGCTGTTCGCGGCCGGAACGACGCAATCATGACTGCATCCGTCTGGCTGTTCACCGGCATGCTTGTGGCAAGCGCAAGTTGCCTGTTTTTCGCGCACCAGGAGGCGAAATGAGCTTCGAGACACCCGCCATTCTCGCGAGCATCCTGATGATGAGCTTGTCCGTTCTCGCCTTCGTGCTGAATGGCCGCTCAGCTCGCCCGGTAAAGGATCGGACGCTCACGATCACGATTGAGGACTCCAGCGGCGCGCGCGCACGCGTGGTCACGCACTCCAGTCGTCGCGTCGACGAGGTGAAACGGGACTTCGAGCGGCTGGTCGGCAAGACGGCGTGATCCGTTCGAAGCAGCGGTAACAAATGAAGGCCGCCGGATGCGCTCCGGCGGCCTTTGCGTTTCGACTGGCTTCCCTGCGTCTCGCGATCAGCCGAAGCTCTTCCGGAGCAGGGCGATCTGGCCGGCGTGGTAGGCGTGGTGCTGGCTGATGCCGTGCAGCATCACGGCGTACGTCACTCCGGAGCCGAGCGGACGGTCGCGCTCGTCGCCGACGACGTGGTCCAGCCCGGCGGGAGGGAACGCGGCGACGGCATCCACCAACTCCGCGTGCGCGCGGGCCAGGGCATCCATCGCGGCGGCCCACTCCCCTTCCCCGCTCCCGGCCACCGCCGGCCAGTCGCCGTCCTCCGGCTCGCGCGCCACACCATCGCGCAGCCGGCGGGTGACCTCGCGCGTCCAC
>DASTNU010000080.1:0-4699 GCA_035720605.1 Longimicrobium sp.
AACGACCTGCAGAGCATCTTCGGCGCGGGGAACCCGGTGCCGGTGGGCCCGCTGCGCGACCGGCCGCGCAAGTTCTCGTTCAGGATGCAGATGAAGACGGCCGCCGACTTCGAGACGCAGCCGGTGGCGGTGCCCATCCACATCAACAACTCGCCCGCGTACCTGCGCTTCGAGCTGTACGAGCTGGCGGGGAACCCGTGCGCGGAGCTGGAGAACCCGTCGGTGGGGCCGCTGCACGTGCACCCGCGGTGGACGGTGGCTCACCCGTACCTGTACAACTACGGGCTGGAGCTGCACCGGCAGGGCGGTGCGTCCATGACGCACGGCGAGGACTGGAACGACCCCGGCAACGGCGTGCTGTGGACCGCCGCCGCGGGCGAGACGGGGACGCACGACTTCGCCTACACGGATACGGGGTCGTGCTCGTACCACTGCTCCATCACCACGCACCGGCGCCTCACCAGCGGGTTCGGCATGGCGGGCACGCAGCAGCACATCCTGCGCACCTTCTGCGTGGAGTAGCGCCCGGGAACTCCCTCCCGGCCCCGCCTCGCGTCCGTGCCCCGCGACGGCGGGCGGCCCCTCCCCCGGCATCCGGGGGAGGGGTTCGTGCTTTCGCCCCTCGGCCGCGGGCTGATACCGGAAGGCGGGAAACTTCGGAAGGGTATAGAGGGACAGAGTCAGACAGAGGGGGGCCTGGAAGCAGCCTTCGCTGGTTGCGGACGTGCAGACGGCGGGGAACGTCGCCACACTGCCGGGCCGCGCAGATGGACTTTGCGAATTTCCAGCGGCGAATTCGTTTGCTCGATCCGACTTAGCGGAATCGCACCGTTACAATCCGTCCATTGCCCGCGTCCGTCCACCCTTGCATACTTGTTTCCGTTACATTGTGCGGTCGCGGGATCGAATGCACCCCGCGGTCCGTTACAATTGCACCGTCTCGCCTTCCCATGCGTGCCCAGGAAATCGTCGTCGCGGTAGAGGACCAGCCGCCGGCGCCCGCCATCACCCCCCACCTGCGGCCGGCCGGCATCCCCGCCGTAGGGGCCATCACCCCGCGCTTTCCGCAGGCCGTGCAGCCGCAGCCGGTGCCGCCGGACGCGCCCGCCGACCATCCCTCGCTCTACTTCAACCGCGAGCTGGGGCTGATGGACTTCAACTGGCGCGTGCTGGCCCAGGCGCGCGACTACCGGGTGCCGCTGCTGGAGCGGGTGCGGTTCCTGGCCATCACCTCCAGCAACCTGGACGAGTTCTTCCAGCGCCGCGTGGGCGGCCTGAAGCGCCAGCTGGGCGCCGGCGTGCAGACGCTGTCGCTGGACGGCCGCACCCCGGGCGAGCAGCTGGCCATCATCGCCGCCGCCGCGCTGGAGATGTACGCGGCCATCAACCAGGCGTGGGACCGCGAGCTGCGCCCCCTGCTGCGCGGGGACGCCGACATCCTCATCGCCGACTGGACGGAGCTGGACGGCGCGCAGCAGAAGGAGCTGAACCGCTACTTCCGCGAGAACATCTATCCCGTCCTCACCCCGCTCGCCGTAGATCCCGGCCACCCCTTTCCCTTCATCAGCAACCTGAGCCTTTCGCTGGCGGTACTGATGCGCCACGGCGCGCGCAACACCATGCACTTCGCGCGCATCAAGGTGCCCACCACGCAGGGGCGCTGGGTGCCGGTGCCGGGGTCGCCGCACCGCCACCACGTGCTGCCGGTGGAGCAGCTCATCCAGGCCAACGTGGCGGAGCTGTTTCCGGGGATGGAGATCGTGAGCGCCAGCGCCTTCCGCATCACCCGCAACGCCGACGTGGACCGCGACGACGACGACGTGGAGGACCTGCTGGACATGATCTCCGAAGAGCTGCGGGAGCGGCGGTTCGCCCCCGTGGTGCGGCTGGAGGTGGAGCGGGGGATGCCGCCCGAGGTGCGCGACCTGCTGGTGCGCGAGCTGGAGCTGGACGACGCGGACGTGTACGAGGCCGCGGACCTGGTGGACCACGCGGACTGCGCGGCGTTCGCCGACCTGGACCTGCCCGCCCACAAGTACGACCCGTGGGAGCCGGTGGTCCCGGAGCCGCTGCAGCACGAGGGGGAGACGGAGGACGAGCGCAACCTGTTCGCCATCCTGCGCCACGGAGACCTGCTCGTCAACCACCCGTACGAGTCGTTCACGGCCAGCGTGCAGCGCATGCTGAACGAGGCGGCCGACGACCCCGCGGTGCTGGCCATCAAGATGACGCTCTACCGCACGGGCGTGCAGTCGCCGGTGGTGCAGGCGCTGCTGCGGGCGGCGGAGCGGGGAAAGCAGGTGGCGGTGCTGGTGGAGGTGACGGCGCGCTTCGACGAGGCCAACAACATCGCCGGGGCCGAGATGCTGGAAGACGCCGGCGTGCACGTGACCTACGGGCTGGTGGGGTACAAGACGCACTCCAAGGTCACGCTGGTGGTGCGGCTGGAGGACGGGCGGCCCCGCACCTACTGCCACATCGGCACGGGCAACTACCACGCGAAGACCACGCGCGCCTACTCGGACCTGGGGCTGCTGACGGCCAACCCCGAGATCGGCGCGGACCTGGTGAACTTCTTCCACTTCCTTACCGGGTACGCGCCGGACCAGCACTACGAGCGGCTGGTGGTGGCCCCGCGCGACATGCGGCGGGTGATGGAGGAGCGCATTCACCGCGAGGTGCAGGCGCAGCGGAGCGGCGGGACCGGGCGCATCGTGGCCAAGATGAACGCGCTGGACGACGCGGGAGTCATCCAGGAGCTGTACCGCGCCAGCCAGGAGGGGGTGCGGGTGGACCTGATCGTGCGCGGGCACTCGCGGCTGCGGCCGGGGCTGCCGGGGTACAGCGAGAACATCCGGGTCATCAGCATCCTGGGGCGCTTCCTGGAGCACGACCGCATCTACTACTTCCACAACGGCGGCGACCCGGAGATCTTCATCGGCAGCGCGGACTGGCGGGGGCGCAACCTGAACGAGCGGGTGGAGACGATGGCGCCCGTGCTGGACCCCGGCCTGCGCGACCGGCTGGTGCAGATCCTTCACTACGCGCTCAACGACAACCGCCTCGCGTGGGACCTGCAGCCGGACGGGCAGTACGTGCAGCGCCGCCCGCTCCCCGGCGAGCCGGAGGTGAACTACCAGGAGCTGCTGATGCGCGACGCCGTGGCCCGCAGCCGCGCCCCCTCCTCGCGCCCCTGGGAGCTGACGGTCTAGCGAGACGTTGACTGTTGTAATGCAAATGCATTATTGTTCGTGGGACAAGAGAATCCCGGGAGGAACAGCATGCTGCGAAGCAACGTGACCGCCAGATCCCAGACCACGCTGCCGAACGGAGTACGAAAGGCCCTGGGCATTCACCCGGGAAGGGATGGGTTGGAGTGGCAGATCCGGGGAGATGAAGCAATCGTGCGGCGTGCGCCTCCGGTTGTGGAGGAAGACGAGGACGACCCCGTGCTCACGGCATTTCTCGCATTCATCGAGAATGACATCACGTTGCACCCCGAGCGGTTGCAGGCAATGCCGGAGTCGCTCTACCATCGCCTGCTCGCCGTGACGGAAGGCGTCGAGGTGGACCTGGACGAGCCGATCGAGGGTCCGATTGCGCTCTGAGCGCGACCGGCACGGGAGACCAGACGCCGCCCCGGCAGGTGCAGATGCCGGGGCGGGCGTTGCTCTTGTGGTTCAGGGATGGACCATCCTTATGCATGCGTCCCTGCTCGACCAGCTGGAGAAACTGGTGGCAGCTGCGGAGGTGGAAAAGGGAAAGCGCGCGGCCGGCGATCCCGCCGGGTTCCACATGAAAGTCGCCGCGGCGATACGCCATCTTATCCTGCACGAGATCCCGGAAGATCCTGCCCGGTCCAAGTACCGGCAGGGAGACACCCTGGGAGCGCAGCGCAAGCACTGGCTCCGTGCGAAGTTCGGTAATGGCCGGTTCCGCCTCTTCTTTCGGTACCACACCAAGGCTCGCCTGATCGTAGTTGCGTGGGTGAACGACGCGGAAACCCTTCGCACGTACGGAAGCCGAACCGACGCGTACGTGGTGTTCGGGCGGATGCTGGATTCGGGCAACCCTCCCGATGATTGGGATGCGCTCGTGGGGACGGCATCATCCCCTGATGCCATGCGACGCGCGCGGAGGCTTTTCGATGCACCCCCGGATCCCGAGCTCTGAATACGCCACAGGCGAGCAGATCCATTTCGTGATTTCCAGAAAACGCTTGTCCTGAATTCGCCGTTCCTCTCCGGCCAGCCGCGCGCACTCCACCTCTCGCGTCCTGCGGACGGTCCGATTCCTGCATAGTTTCCGCGGGTTTTTGCCTGCCGCTCTTCCGGTCGCCCTCGCTGCAAACCAGACATTTCCCCAAGTGATTGCGGCGCAATCTTTTCAGCCGCCCCTCTTGCGCCGTTGCATTTGCCGCCCTACCGTGGGAGTGCTTCCAGCCGAATCGGGCCTTCGCGACTTCCCGCGAAGGCCGTCTCTCCCACCCTGCAGGAGGACGCATGGGCAAGCTACGCCTGCTGGCCGCGGCACTGATTTCCGCGGCCGCGCTCTCGGCCTGCTCCGACGAGCCGACCACACCCGATGCCGCACCCGCTCCGCAAACGCCACCCGCAGCACAGCTGGACGTGTACTTCGAAGAGGCGGGCCGCGACTACGGCATTCCCGCCTCGCTGCTGAAGTCCATCGGCTACGTAGA
>DASTNU010000081.1:0-2650 GCA_035720605.1 Longimicrobium sp.
TGGACCGCGTGGCGGCGGAGAACGGCGGGGCGGCGGACTACGTGGCGCCGCAAGAAGACCTGGAGGTGCGGGTCTCGGCCTTCTTCGACAAGGTGAACCACCCGGTGCTCACCAACCTGCGGCTGGACCTGGGGCAGGTGCGCACGGACCTGGTCTATCCCCGCGCGCTGCCGGACCTGTTCAAGGGCACGCAGCTGGCCCTGGTGGGGCGCTACCGCAACGAGCGCGACCTGCGCGACGTCACCATCCGCCTGAGCGGCAACGCCAGCCCCACGCAGACCTTTACCTACACCGGCGCGCGCTTTCCCCTGCGCGACGAGCGGCACGAGTTCCTGCCGCGCCTGTGGGCCACGCGGCGGGTGGGGTGGCTGATGGAGCAGATCCGCACCCACGGCGAGAACCGCGAGCTGGTGAGCGAGGTGACGGACCTGGGCACGCGGTTCGGCATCGTGACGCCGTACACCAGCTTCCTGGCGCTGGAGCCGGGGATGCAGGCTGGACGCGACCAGGACGTCTCCGGGCCGCCGGTCCGCGTGCAGCAGGGCCGCCCCGGCGGCGTGCGTCCGCGCCCGAACGCGTCCGGGATGCCGCCTCCCCCGCCGCCGCCTCCCCCGCCGCCGCCGCCGACGGCGGTGACGGGGCAGAGTGCGGTGTCGGAAAGCCGGCTGAGCCGCGAGCGGCAGGAGGCCATGACGCTGGAGAACGTCGTGGTGGCGGGCTCCGGCGAGACGACGGTGCAGCGCGTGGGGAGCAAGACCTTCCACCTGCGCGCCGGCGTGTGGACGGACGCGGAGATCACGCCGGAGACGCGCCTGCCCGAGACGGCGGTCACCTTCGGCACGGACGAGTACTTCGCGCTGATCGGCCGCATCCCCGCGCTGGCGCAGTACCTGGCCCTGGGCGAGCAGGTGGCGGTGATCCACGACGGCCGCGTCTACCGCGTGCGCCCGCCGACGCAGTAGGCGATTCGGCTGATGTGACGACCGGGGCGCGGAGAGATCTTCTCCGTGCCCCGGCTCGTTTCCGAAACAGAATGGCGTCACACGGAGTCAACGGAGGGAACCGACTCGGAGTTTCCTCCTCCATTGACGCCTGCGCGGGACGAATCGTATGAAACGGGATGGCAGGTATTGACGATATTCGTTGCGACGATTATCCTTGTTATCACCCACGCGGACGCGGAGACGATGCATGGCCGGGCGAATTCAGGCGGAGCTGCAGCAGAGCAAGGCGATCGGCAGCCTGGAGGAGGAGGCGTACCTCAACATCCAGCGCACGGCCAACGCGCTGAGCCAGCGCATCGCGGAGCTGCTGCGCGGCCACGACCTTACGCCCGCACAGTACAACGTGCTGCGCATCCTTCGCGGCGCCGGAGAGCATCCGCTGAACGCCAGCGACATCGCGGGGCGGATGATCACCCGCGATCCGGACGTCACGCGCCTGGTCGACCGGCTGGAGAAGCGGGGGCTGGTGGAGCGCTGGCGCTGCACCGAGGACCGGCGGGTGGTGTGGACGCGCATCTCTCCCGGCGGGCGTGAGCTGATCGACCCGCTGGACCAGACACTGGACGAGCTGCATCGCTCGCTCTTGGCCCACGTGCCCGCGGAGAAGCTGCAGACGCTGATCGAGTTGCTGGAGGAGGCGCGGGACGGCGCATGAGCCATTTCGCTTTGCCTGATGTGCGTTGCAACGAATAGCCGTGCAAGACTCTTCTTGTCACGGCTCGAAACTCCCCGGAGGATGGATCCGGGGCTTCACCCCGGGCGCGGGAGCGCCCGCACGCAAGGAGAACGTGGGATGAACGCTCGCGACAACCGCTACAACTGGGGCCTCACCGTGCTGCGCGTGGTGACGGGGCTCGTCTTCTTCATGCACGGCTACGTGAAGGTGTTCGTGTGGGGCTTCGAGGGCACGGCGGCCGGCTTCGGGCAGATGAGGATTCCGCTGGCGGGGATCGCCGGGCCGTTCGTGGGGCTGCTGGAGCTGCTGGGCGGGCTGGCCCTCATCGCCGGGGTGGCGACGCGCTGGATCTCCCTTCCGCTCGCCTTCACCATGCTGGTGGCCATCGTGCAGGTGCACCTGGCCAAGGGCTTCTTCAACCCCGAGGGTGTGGAGTTCCCGCTGATGCTGCTGGCATCCAGCGTTGGGCTGGCTCTGACCGGCGGCGGCGCCCTGGCGGTGGACAACCTGCTCGCCGCGCGGCGCTCCACCCCCGCGCGCACGCTGGGCGGCGCACCGCGTCCGGCGACGGTCTGAGAGCTTTCCACCCGCGCGGGAAAACAGTGGACCAAGCGAAGGGCGGCTCCCGCGAGGGAGCCGCCCTTCGGCTCTGGCGGATGCGGGAAGCCACGCGGCGGTCAGTGGATGGACTTCACGCGAAGGATGAAGGGCCCGGCCTCTCCGGGGATCGCCGTGGTCACGCGGAGCGTGTACTCGCCGGCGTAGGGGAAAGTCCAGGTGAGCTCCGCGTTGCCGCCGCGTCCCCCGTTGTCGTCCTCCGCGACCGCATCGAACCGTTCGTCGAACCCCGTGCCGATCAGCACGCGGGTATCCATGTGCTCCGATCCCACCGACACCCGCAGCCGCTCACCCGCGGTGGCCATGTAGGTGAACTCGCGATACCAGGCGCCGTCCTCATCCTGCGGGTCGT
>DASTNU010000082.1:0-4374 GCA_035720605.1 Longimicrobium sp.
CACCTCCGCGCTGGAGGGCCACACGTCGCTGAGCAGCACCGGGGTGCCGTCGGCGGCCACCCCGAGCGGCTCGTCGTACAGGTCGACGTCCATCGTCCCCGCGATCGCGTAGGCGACGACGAGCGGCGGCGACATCAGGAAGTTGGCCCGCACGTCGCTGTTGATGCGCCCCTCGAAGTTGCGGTTGCCGGAAAGGACGGAGCAGGCCACCAGGCCGCCCTTCTGGATGGCCTCGGAGATCTGCTGCGGCAGCGGCCCGCTGTTGCCGATGCAGGTGGTGCAGCCGTAGCCGACCACGTTGAAGCCGAGCTCTTCGAGATAAGGCAGCAGCCCGGACTTCTCGTAGTACTCGGTGACCACCTTGGACCCCGGCGCCAGCGAGGTCTTGACCCACGGCTTGCGGGTGAGGCCGTGCTGGCGCGCCTTCCTGGCCAGCAGCCCCGCGGCGATCATCACCGACGGGTTCGAGGTGTTGGTGCAGCTGGTGATGGCGGCGATGACCACGGAGCCGTGGTCCAGCACCGCCTCGGCGTCCTCCACCAGCACCTTCTGCGCGTCCGGGCTGGTGCCGGAGCCCTCGCCCCACACCCCCACCTTGTCCGCGCCCTCGCCGCTGTCGGCGTTGGCGGCGTCCTTGTGCGTGTCCGCCGTCCCCTTCGACGGCTTGAGCGAGGAAAGGGCGGAGCGGAACGCCTTCTTGGCCTTGCTGAGCGGGATGCGGTCCTGCGGCCGGCGCGGCCCCGCGATGCTGGGCTCCACCGAGTTCAGGTCCAGCACCAGCGTGTCGGTGAAGACCGGCTCGGGGGTGTCGGAGGTGTGGAAGAGCCCCTGCTCCCGCATGTACGCCTCCACCAGCGCGATCCGTTCCTCCGGCCGCCCCGTGAAGCGCAGGTAGTCCAGCGTCACCTGGTCGGGGGGAAAGATGGCGCACGTCGCCCCGTACTCCGGCGACATGTTGCCGATGGTGGCGCGGTCCGCCAGCGCCAGCGAGGCGATGCCGGGGCCGTAGAACTCCACGAACTTGCCGACGACGCCCTTCTTGCGCAGCATCTCGGTGACGGTGAGCACCAGGTCGGTGGCCGTGGCGCCCTCCGGCAGCTCGCCCTCCAGCCGGAAGCCGATCACCTCGGGGATCAGCATGCTGATCGGCTGCCCCAGCATGGCCGCCTCCGCCTCGATGCCGCCCACGCCCCACGCCAGGATGCCGAGCCCGTTCACCATCGGCGTGTGGCTGTCCGTCCCCACGCAGGTGTCGGGATAGGCGACGGGAAGGCCGCTGCTACCCTTGGGCAGGTTGGGATTCTCGTCGGTGGAGAAGACGACGCGCGACAGGTACTCCAGGTTCACCTGGTGCACGATGCCGGTGTTGGGCGGCACCACCTGGAAGTTCTGGAACGCCTGCTGGCCCCAGCGCAGAAAGGCGTAGCGCTCGGCGTTGCGCTGGTAGTCCAGCTCCACGTTCTGCTCGAACGCCTCCGGCGTGCCGAAGGCGTCCACCTGGATGGAGTGGTCGATCACCAGCTCCACCGGCTGCAGCGGGTTGATGCGCGCCGGGTCGCCGCCCAGCGCCTGCATGGCGTCGCGCATGGCCGCGAGGTCCACGACGCAGGGCACGCCGGTGAAGTCCTGCAGCACCACCCGCGCGGGCGAGTAGGCGATCTCGCGGTCGGGCGGATTCCTGGGGTCCCACCGGGCCAGCGCCAGCACGTCCTCGCGGGTGACGGTGACGCCGTCCTCGGTGCGCAGCAGGTTCTCCAGCAGGATGCGCAGGGAGTACGGCAGGCGGCCCACGTCCACGCCTTCGCGCGACAGCGCGTCCAGCCGGTAGATCTCGTACTCGCGGCCGCCCACGCTCAGCGTGGCGCGCGCCCCGAAGCTGTTGCTCATCAACGGTCTCCTGGTCCGCTCAGCTCTTGAAAGTTGGGTGGCCCCCGCCGCCCGCACGACCCATTCCACACCTGCCCGGGCGGGGCTGCCCGTCGCGCGACAGTCTAGCTTTTCGCGCCCCTGGCCGAAAGCGGCGGAGGGGCCCTCACCCGCGGCCTGAGAGCCGCACCCTCTCCCGCAAACGGCGCGGGAGAGGGGGTAAACGTCGCTCACACCCTGGCGCGTGGTGGTGAGACCTGCCTGCATCGGCCGTACGCGAACCCTACCATCGCACGGAGAACCACGCTCGAAGCATACACCCCCTCCCGCGCTGTTTGCGGGAGGGGGTGGACGAGCCTGAGCGAGGCCGGGGCCGGGCCCGCCGGTGCGCCAACGCCGGAGACAGGTTATCGTTCCTCTACAGACGATCGACGGAGAGTCGCACCCGGAAGATATGGGGATGAGCCGCGAAGTGATCCTGATCGGGGACAAGGTCCTGATCAAGCCGGAAGAAGAGAACAACAAGACGGCGTCGGGCCTGTTCCTGCCGCAGGGGGTGCAGCACAAGGAAGAGGTGATGAGCGGCTACGTGGTGAACACCGGCCCGGGCTACCCGCTGGGCGAGGCCGCCACCGACGGCGAGCCGTGGAGCGGCCGTACCCGCACCGAGCTGCGCTACGTGCCGCTTCAGGCGGAGAAGGGCGACTTCGCCATCTTCCTCAAGGGCCCGGCGGTGGAGGTGGAGATCGACGGCAGCAAGTACCAGATCGTCCCCCACAACGCCATCCTCCTCCTCATCCGCGACCGCCTGCCGTTGCCGTAGGGTGTGTGGCGGAGCGGACACGCGACCGAAGATCCAGCCGAAGCCAGATTCATCCACACCGCCGGCATCACGCCCGGCGGTTGAAACCGCTGCTGGAAAGTCACGAAGCCCGCCTGCGCGGGCTATCGTTTTTCCGGGCGAGGAGTGTGTGCCGCCGTCAAGAATTCAGGCGGCGGGATCGCGAGGGCGGGCGGAGAGATGCCTGCGGACGACGAGAAATCTCCAGGCACCGACGAGCAAGCCGAGCACCCCGAGCGCGATCAAGATCAAGCCCGTCACCTGGGAGCCCGGAGTGTCGAAGAACTGGATGAGGCCCGCGCCGGCGCCCGCCAGCGCGAGCGCGGTCCTGACGTAGGCCAGCAGGGTGCGCTCGTTCGCCAGGTGCGTGCGGTCGAGGGCGAGCTGGTCGCGGATTTCGGTGTCGGAGGCCATGCGCGGCAGAATGGGTCCAGAGCCCGGATCTGACAAGACCACGGCAAGAGAATCTGGGTTGACGGAGCGTTCATCTCGTTTACTTTGTTGCCGCGACCGGGGGGTGCAAATGGCCGGTCCCGCGTCCAGCGGTTGAAACCGCTGCTGGAAAATCACGAAGTCCGCCTGCGCGGACTGTATTATTTTATAGGGGAGTCATGCGGGAGAACTACGCGAAGCTGTACGTGCACCTGGTGTGGGGGACGTGGGACCGGTTGCCGTTGATCACACCCGAGATCCGCCTACCGCTGTACCAAAGCCTGCACGAGCAGGCTACGAGGAACGGGTGCCAGTTGATCGCGGTCGGCGGGGTCGAGGACCACGTGCACGTGCTCCTCAACTTCCCGACGACGATCACCATCGCGGATGTGGTGAAGGGGCTGAAAGGCGGGTCGTCGCACATGGTGAACCAGGCGCTCCGTCCGGGGACGTTCTTCAAATGGCAGGGCAGCTACGGCGCCTTCACCGTCTCCCGCTCCCACGTCCCGATGATCCGCGCCTACGTCCTGAACCAGGAGCGCCACCATCGTGAAAACCGCCTGAGTCCCGCCCTGGAGCGCGTCACCGCACACTGACGCCTCCGTGCTCGCAGTCCGCGCAGGCGGACTTCGTGATGTGCCAGCAGCGGTTTCAACCGCCGGACGCGAGGCTCGGCGCGGCACATCGGAGATTCAACAACGACGACGGCGCGGCAACCCCCATGGCTGCCGCGCCGTCTCTCGTCCGTTCCGGATCGATCAGGACTCTTCGCCCGTGCAGTAGGCGGGGACGCAGGTGCCCCAGCACGACAGGCCACAGGTGTGGTCGCAACTGCCCAGACAGCTCTCCTGCCCCGAGTAACAGATCACGGGGTAGCAGGTCTGGGGATCGGACGCGTTGGCGCGGACGGTCCCGCGCGCCTCTTCGGCCGCGGGGGCGGCCTCGAACGAGGCGACGTCCAGGTCTTCGATGCGCAGCTTGTGCTTCATGAGGGCTCTCCCGGGGGATGGGATGGTGGATGGGCCGCGATCCAGGCAGGACATCGCCGCGGCCGTGCGCAATATAATGTCGCATAACGTTAGAAAGTTCCCGCGCGTGAGATCCGGCGCTGCAGCGGGCCGAACGGCGCGGCGGGCGCTCCAGGCGGCGGGCACCGCGGACCGCGTCGCTCCGCCCAATGCCCACCCGTTGTCAGCCCGCGCAGGCGGGCTTCGTGATTTTCCAGCAGCGGTTTC
>DASTNU010000083.1:0-6338 GCA_035720605.1 Longimicrobium sp.
GGGAAGGGAGAACTGCATCCGGGTTCCGGGTTCGAGCCATACGACCAGGCATCCAGCCGCCCGCCGCGGGCCCCTCCCCGGCCCCCTCCCCTCGCAAACTACGCGAGGAGAGGGGGTGAGCCGAGAACTCTGCCCCAACCACCCCTCCCCCGAAGTTGGGGGAGGGGTCGCCCGCCGTCGCGAGGAACGAGCGAAAGGCCGGGCGGGGGAGAGGGCCTCCCGCGCAGCGGGCCGTGGGGGAAAACTTTCCCCACCTCCTCGCCCGCCGATTCGAGACCGTCCGTCCGTCAGACCAGCATCCCGCCCACCCAGCACCCCAGCGCGCCGCCCAGCGTGACGCGCAGGTTGTCGTCGATCGGCAGCGGCAGGAACTCCAGCGTGGCGGCGGCGAGCGCGCCCAGGACGGCGCCGGCGAGCGGGATGCCGGGGATCGCCAGCCCCACGGCCAGGCTGACGGCCAGCCCCGCCGCGTACCCCTCCCAGCTCTTTCCCCACGCCGTGCGGTGCCGCCCGAAGCGCTTGCCCACCAGCGCGGCGGCGGCGTCGCCCAGCCCGTTGTACAGCATCCCCGCCACCGCGACCGGCCGCGGAAAGACCGCGAAGGCGAGCGCGTACGCCACGGCCATGTACGTTGCGCCGGCAAAGCCGTGGCGCTCGTGGCCGCGCAGCCAGGTGCGGGTGGCGCGGAGAAAGTAGAAGCGCGGGGCGCGGTAGCGCAGGCGGGCGTGGTCCACCGTCGCCGCGACCACCGCCAGCGCGGCCAGCACCGCCATCGCCACCGGCCGCGGCGCGAACCAGGCGAACGCCGGCAGCGCCACGGACGCCATGTGGAAACCCTTGCGCCCCACCTCCCGCCCCATGCGCGGCCGGAGGACCGGTGGCCCGGCGGACGGGTCCGTTCGAGCAGGATTCATGGCGGCAACATGGCCGCGTGTCCATCGCCGTCGCAACTCACGACCCCCGAAAAGCACTCACGCAGAGCAGCGGAGAGGCAGAGCAGCGGAGAACGATGATCGCCCCCTGCTGCTCTGCCTCTCTGCCTCTCTGCCTCTCTGCCTCTCTGCCTGAGTGCTGTTCGATCTCCTACTGGTAGAACGCCGCGCCCAGGCGGACGTACCAGGTGGACTCGCGGTCCTCGGCCTTGCGGTAGCCGCCGGCCAGCGTCACGCCCAGGTTCAGGTCGTTGGACCAGCGCACCAGCGGACCGACGGAGTATGCGCTGGAGCCGTTCTCGATCATCTGCTCCTCGTACACGCCGTCCACGCCCAGCGAGAGGGTGCCGTTCCCCATCCCCATCACCGGCTGCGCCACCACCAGGTTGGTCCACAGGTACTCCGGCTCCCAGCTGTAGGCGGCGATCGCCTCCACGTCGGGGCTGGCGCCCCAGTACAACCCCTGCACGGACGTCGTCAGGCCGCTCTCCCCGCCGCCGCCTCCGAACACCGGCACCGGCACGTCCTCGTTGACGAACGAGTACCCCACCATGGCGCTCACCTGCCCGTCCGGGGTGAAGTAGCCTCCGCCCACCGACGGGTTCACCGCGAACACCTCCGTGCCGCCGGTGGCGTCCTCGAACCCCAGCCGGTACGCCTGCAGCCCCGCCATGGGACGCAGCCCGTTGCCAGAAGGACGCACGGTGGCGCCGAGGATCT
Source organism: Longimicrobium sp. (assembly GCA_035720605.1). Lineage (GTDB taxonomy): Bacteria > Gemmatimonadota > Gemmatimonadetes > Longimicrobiales > Longimicrobiaceae > Longimicrobium. The sequence continues at coordinate 1,653 of DASTNU010000083.1, forward strand.
GGATGTTGGTCTCGTAGCCGTCGACGGCAGCGCCGCCGTAGAGGGTGTAGTTGATCCGCGGGCCGTCGAATTCGTCCTGCGCCGCCGCCGCGCCCGGCATTGCCGCCGCCAGCGCGGCCGCGATGCCGAGCGCCGTCCACGTCCACCGGCAGACGCAGGGCCTGGCCTCACCGTTCCCGTTCCGCATTCCTCGCCGTCCCTTCCCCCAGGGTAAACCTGCGGGCGCCGCCCGGAACCCGGACGCGCACTCCCGCCTCATCTCTTCTTCGTCCCGCCGTCCTAAGCGGCGGCGGAGACTGCACTTGCGCGATTTCCATGCCTGCTACGGTCCTTGCTGGCAGATACGGCGCCGACACGCGCCGCCCGGCGCCGCGGCCGCCTTCACACGGCCACCTTCTGCGCCGCCGCCGCCGGCTCCACCCGGTCCGGCACCAGCCCGAAGCGGCGCGTCCACCACTCGCCCGCGCCGGGAAAGAACGTCCGCGGCCAGGCGCGCTCCGGCACGCGGGCCACCCCCACCGAGAAGCTGATCCCCACCGGCGTCTCCAGCCGCTGCGAGTACATCGCCACCCCCTCGCCGGTCATGTCCGTCCCCGGGGTGGCGAAGCGGACGCGCGCGCCCTGTGGCAGCGGGACGCTCATCACCAGCGAGGCGCCGCTGCGGCTGCTGTCGTCCAGCACGCCCACCAGCTGCTGCGCGGCCTCCCACCCCTCGCCGTGCGCGTCGACCTCCACCAGCACCGGCAGCTGCACGATCTGGCGCCGCTCCGCGCGGCGGTTGCGCAGCCGCTGCCGGGCCACCTCGAACAGGTCCACGCTCTCGCGGAACACCAGCCGGCCGTGCGGCACCGAGTGCTGCGTGCAGTGGGTCTCGATGGCGTCGCGCACGTCCAGGTCCAGCCCGGTGAACTGCACCCCGTGCACGTGCATCTGCAGCCCCCGCACCTGGATCGGGTGCGAGTACAGCACCGTTCCCCTGGCCGGCACCGGCCCCACCACCAGTGGCAGCTCGAACTCCACCGCGGTCCCTTCGGGGATGGCGTGGGTGGCGCGGAAGCAAAGGCCGTTCGCGTTCAGGTCCTGCGTCAGCGCCAGCTCCGGGAGCGCGGGCCCGTCCAGCGGGCGAAAGCGCACCGGCAGCACCTCGGTGAAGCGGTAGTCCGCGCGCTTGGGCTGCATGCTGCGGCTCAGGTGCACCACCCACGTCGCCATCGCGAAGATCCAGCTCGCCCAGAAGAGGTTCAGCCAGAACGGCACCGCGTCGCGCCCCGGCGGGCCGTAGCTGATCCACCCCTGGCTGCGCGCCACCAGCCCGAAGGCGATGGCCGCCCCGGACAGCCCCATCATCACCAGCTGCGGGCGGTACGCCTCCACCGGCACCTGGCCGGTGCCCTTGGGCGTGACGTGGAAGGTGAGCTTCTTCCGGGTGAAGTACCCCGTCACCGCGCGGGCGTGGGTCCAGAACTTCGCCATGCTGTTGCGCTCGTTGAACCAGAACGGCGTCTCCGTGCCCCGCGCCATCAGCCGCGACAGGATGCGCCCGGCCACGTAGAGTGGAATCCACCGCCCCAGGAAGCTGGCCCCCATGGTGTTGATGGGAAGCACCCCCAGCAGCAGGTAGATGAGCGGCGCCGAGTAGAACAGCAGGTTCAGCACGCCGTCGCTGTAGACCAGCACCGAGTAGAAGTGGCAGAGGCGCTGCGGCAGGGTGAGGCCCGGCCAGGTGAGCGGGTTGTAGTGCCGCCACACCTGCATGGTCCCCTGCCCCCAGCGCAGGTGCTGCACGTGGAACCCGACGACCGAGTTGGGCGTCAGCCCGTACGCCAGCGTGTCCACGCAGTACGCCGACTTCCACCCCCGCCCGTGCAGCACCACCGAGGTCTCGAAGTCCTCCGTGATCGTCCTGGTGCAGAACCCGCCGATCTCCTCCAGCGCCTCGCGCCGCAGCGCCGCGCAGCTCCCGCAGAAGAACGCCGCGCCCCAGTGGTCCTTGCAGGGCTCGATGACGGTGAAGAACAGGTTCTGCTCCGTCCACAGCCGCCGCTTTTCCGGCTGCACGTGCGTGGTGATGCTGTCGGTGTTGTAGAACACCTGCGGCGACTGCACGAACGCCACCTTCGGGTCCTCGAAGTGCGGCAGCAGCCGGTCGATGGCGTGCGGCAGGGGGACGTGGTCGGCGTCGAAGACCAGGAAGATCTCGCCGCTGGTGACCTTCAGGGCGTGGTTCAGGTTGCCGGCCTTGGCGTTCTCGTTCCCCTCGCGGCGGATGTAGCCGATCCCCAGCTCCCCGCACATGGCCTGGATCTCGGCGCGCTTGCCGTCGTCCAGGATCCACGTCAGGTGCGGATAGGTGATCTCTCGCGCCCCCATCGCCGTCTTGCGGATCACCTCCAGCGGCTCGTCGTAGACGGTGACGAACACGTCCACGCTGGTGCCGCGGCGCGCCCGGCGCTGCGGGTGCACCTTCGGCTTCCAGGTGTTGAAGACGAAGAAGAAGGTGGTGAGCAGGCCGATGGTCTCGGCGAGCGCCAGGGTCACGGAGAACCACCACGCGTCCCAGTTGAGCGTGCTGGTCCAGCGCCAGACGATGTAGTAGGAGGCGTACGCCAGGGTGAGGACGGCGAAGACGCGGATGACCCGCTCCTTCCACTCCGGCTGCGGCGCCAGGCCACCCTCGGGAACCACGACGGTCCGGGACGCGGGGATCTCGGACTCGGTCGGCAGCGGCGTGGGGTCCTGCATACTGCTCCCTTCCTGGACCTGGCCGGCCCTTCCGAAGGGGCGGCCGTCGTGCGTGAAACCGCCTCGCGGCGGGACCATCGAATCCGCTGGCGCAGGGAGGGCGATCCGTGATCCGCCAACTGCTACGCCGCCGAGGGGCAGCGCCCTATGCCAGAAGCATGCCCGCGAAACAGTTGGGGTGGATCGGTCGCAGTTGAGGGGAACTGCCTTGTACTGCAACGCTTTTTCCCGATCGCGGGCGTCTCCCTTTTTTGTCGATTCGGCAGGCCTGGATGCACCAGAAGGCGAAGGATGCATCAGGATGCAGAAGGCACAAAAAATCCGCCGCGCGCGTCGGGCGACGCGCGCGGCGGTCCGGGCGAGGGGTGGGGAAGGGGGCTACGGGTTGCTGGCCAGTCGCGTGGCGCTCGCGGCGGAGACCGGCTGGAAGGCCGTCCGGATGCCGGGGTCAGCCAGGGCCTCGCGGTACGCCTGCAGGGCGGCGCCGCTGGAATCGACGCGCCAGTCGGTTTCCTTGTCCATGTTGAACCACACCGCCCCGACGACGGAGGGGTGCGAGCGCAGGCGCTGGAAGGCGGCGCGGATCCACTGCGCCTTGGCGTCGCCCTGGCCCTCCTCCGAGCCGAACTCGCCGATGATCACCGGCTTGCCGGGAAAGCGCGCGATGATGTCGCTGAGCATGCGGTCCGCGGACTCGCCGTCGAAGAGCGCGTCGAAGGTGGCCCACGGCGCGCCGAAGACGGTGGGGGCGTTGAATCCGTGCATCCCCACGTAGTCCACGTAGGCGTCGCCCGGGTAGTAGTTGGCGTACCAGTTCCAGTGCGAGGCGCCGGTGGCCCGCCAGGTGAGCGGGTTGCCGACGTTCGGGTTGAAGACCCAGCGCACGTTGGCGGCGCCCTGCTCGCGGAAGATGCGCACGATGCGCTGCCACGCCTGCCGGTAGCGCGCGGGCGCGCCGGCGTCGCCGCCGTTGGCCACGCCCTGCCAGCGGTAGTCGCTCCAGTTGCCGTTCATCTCCCACCCCGGCTCCAGCAGCACCGTCCCCGGCACCGTGGCCAGCTGCCGCCCGATGCGCGCGAGCTCCGCGTCGCCCGCGCCGCCGGCGATGGCGGCCAGCAGGCTGCCCGCGGGGGCGCCGGGCCAGCGCAGGTCCAGCGCCACGTAGCTGGTGGAGCCGGTGGCCGCGACGGCGCGCAGCACCTGCCCGCACCAGCCGGTGGCGGAGAAGTCGCAGCTGAGGGGGTGGAAGGTCTTCACCAGCGCGGGCTGCTTCCCCGTCAGCCGGCCGAAGCCGCGGATGGCCTCGCCGATGCGCTCGGGGGTGCTTTCCGCGTCGCCCAGGTAGGCGCCGTTGAAGAAGGCGGGCGCGCCCGCCTGGGGCGGCGTGGGCGTTCCGGCTACGGGATCGGCGGGGTCCACCGGCTCACCCGCGCTGGCGGTGGGGACGTCGCCGCAGGCGGCGGCCAGCAGCACGGCAAAGGCGGCCAGGAGCCGCAGGGGAGCGGCGGGGGCGTACTGCATGGTCCTGCTCCATCTCGCTTCGGCAGCCCGACCGGCCTGGCGCGCCGTCCAGGGGACGCGCGCGGTAGCCTCGTGGCTTTGCGTCGCCGCCTTTCGGCGGGTTTGCCGTTCTCGGCGATGGGCCCGGGTACTTCCTCGGGCCAAACCCTCGGGCGCGGAACCCATGGCCGGGACCCGCACCGCTCGCCCGTCGCGAAGTGCAGGGCGCGTTCCTCCGTTGATGGATGCGTAAATGCCAGCAAATGCAGGGATTTGGGCGCGTTCATCGGAAACGCGTGGCGGTGCGGGTCGTGCATCTCACCATGGGACGATGCGGAATGCACGACGGGCTGGCGTGGAGGTGGTCTGAGGATTGCTTTGGTAGCAGTTCAGGGGAGAGGCGCCGGTCCGTCCGGCGTCTCCCGCGCGCATCCAGCCCCCTGT
>DASTNU010000084.1:0-6873 GCA_035720605.1 Longimicrobium sp.
AGATGCGCGTCAGGAGCCGGGCTGCTGCGCCCGGGGCGGCATGCTCGCACCGGCCTCTCTCATCATCTGCAGGATCTCCTGGATGTGCTCCGCGATGAAGTCCACGTTTTCCTCGTTGAACTGCACCGGCGGGGCCCGGCCGCTGCGCTGCTCGTACTCGTAGATCAGGATGGCCTGCGCCAGCGCCGCCGTGGCGGTGGCGTACGTCTGCGGGGTGAACCCCGCCTGGGCAACCGCCTCGCGCGCCTCCGGGATGGAGTTGATCCGCTGGTAGAGCAGGTTGGGATCCATGGTGCGGATCATCAGGGAATCCCGCAGCTCCGGCCGGCGCTCCTGCAGCAGGGCAAGGTTCTGCGACGCGCGCACCATCTGCCGCACCCGCGGCATCGTCAGCTCGTAGTCGGCCAGCCCTTCCACGTTCACCGGTCCCTGCACCGGCGCGGACTTGGCCACCTCGGCGGCCTCCGCCGGCGTCATCGCGCTGTCCAGGACGGGTGCGTTGGGCTGCAAGGCCGGCGCCGGCGCGGGCGCGGGGCCGGACGGCGCAGCGGCAGCGGCGGGCGCGGCCGCGCTGTCGGCGGATTTCGCGGGTGCCGCCGCTTCGGCCGCGTCGCCGCCGCCGCCGCACGCCGCGGCGGCCAGAAGCGCGCAGGCGGCGGCAAGGCCGCGGAGGCGCAGGTCCTTCGGGATCACGGAGCTCATCACGGTACGAGAAAATCGGGAGGGCCACGCGCCCGCCCCTGCCGCGCGGAAAAGACGTGCGGCGGCGCCGCTACGCAACCCCCCGCCCCACCTCCGCCTCAGCCGGACGTGCCGGAAGGCGGCGCGGGCACGGGAGATTTGCGCGGACGGCCGCCCTTCCTGCCGTTCTCCCGCGCCGCGCGCGCCTTGGTCGCCGTGCGCGCGCTGCCGCCCTTGCGCCCCATCCGCCGGCCCATCTGCCGCATCCACCCCTCTCCGCCGAACACCCCCGCCAGCAGCCCGGGAACGCTCAGGTCCACGTCCAGCCGCTCCCAGCGCAGCCCCTCGCCGCCAGGGTAGACCTCGACGCACGCCAGCTCCTCCGGCGCGGCCCCCCGCAGCCCCTGCGCCACCTCCGCCGGGAACTCGAACGCGCAGCCGTTGGTCAGGTCGATGCGGACGCGCCCCGTGTCCGCGTTGAACGAAGCCCCGGCCGCGCGCGGTTCGGTGCGGTCCGCCTCCTGCGCCGCCGCGATGGCGCGGGGAATCTTGGCCAGGATTTCCGCATCGGTGGGAACACGCTTGTCAGTAGCCATGGATCTCCTCCCATGCTTGCATGAGCTTTTCCTCGTTCGCCATCACGATTCTCACGGCACGAACAACGTCCACCGGCTTCATTTCCCGCACTTTGACGATGTCGAACCCGTCGACCAGCTCGATCGTGGCCATTCCCCCCGCCTTCCAGGCGTGCACGTGCGGCGGAGCGTGGTCGTTGGGCCAGATGCGGAACTCGAACCCATTTTCCCGGTGCGCAGTCGCCATTGATAGTATCCCAAACGCTTGGGTTTCGCAAGGGCATCTCCAACCTCCCTGCACGACGCTGCGCAACCCGCCCGGTGCCTGCACCTGCGGGTCAGGAACTACAGGGAATTTGTGCGGGGGAGATCGGCTGCGCGTTCACTGTAGATGAGCCGTCGCCCGGCCCGCAAGTAGCCACAGTGAACAGGTTCGGACGCAGGCGCGGACTGCGCGAGCCGATGACGCCAGCCACGCGACAGGCGCCAGCGACGACGCGCCGCACCCGCGGGCTTCGCAGGTGCGGCGCGTCGGTTCGATGGGAGCGCGAGCCGCCCCGGATCTCCCGCCCGCCGTAGCACCGGGTTACACCGGATCCGGCATCGGCATCAGATCCGGCGTGCAGGGCGCCCCACGCCGGCGTCGGCACCATGAGCAAGGGGCTGCACCCCCGGTGGAGTGCAGCCCCCTTGCCTACCCGGTCCGGCGAGCCTGGATCAGCTCTCGCCGTTCCAGTTGTACATGCTGGTCGGGGCGGAGGACTGGCCGCCCACGCCGCCGAAGGTGTATGCCTCGCCCAGCCCGGAGACCTGGATCTGCTCGGCCGGGATGGGGAACTGCTCCGGCGTGCCGCGGAACAGCCCGTTGGTGCCGCGGCCCAGGAAGTACCAGTTGGCGCGGTACGGGCCGGTGAGCCACGTCTCCATCCGCACCTCCCACTTCAGCATCTCGAACAGGTTGCCGCAGGTGCCGTTGGGCAGCTTGGGCACGCAGCTCGTGTTCAGCCCGGCGGCGTTCGTGGCGTTCAGGCCGTTGAACACGCGGGTGATGTTGATGCTGTCCGCCGCCTGCTGCAGCTGGCCCGAGCGGAACAGGGCCTCGGCCGCCAGGAAGCGCATCTCGTTGTACTCGACCTCCGGCCACGGAGCGGCGCTGGCGGAGACGTTCGTGGCCTGCCGGTTGGCGTACCACGACCACTTCCAGGTGCCGCGGTCCGGGCGCGACCAGGCGCTGCGCACGAACAGGTAGCGGCCCGGCGCCGCGTTCTGCGCCGCCAGCGTGGCGCCCTGCGGGAAGCGCAGGTCCGGGGTGACGATCACCACCGGCTGCGCCACGTTCCCGTTGATGTTGGGCTCGCGCGAGGCCAGCGGCTGGGCCAGCCACGCCTGGTAGTTGCCCGACTGGTCGGCCATGCCGTTGATGAAGTACGTGGCCTGCTGCCAGGTGGCGGAGGTCACGTAGAACAGCCAGTGGTTGCCGCCCAGCCAGTTGGTGTAGGTGTAGCTCTCGTCGGTCAGGATGTCCGTGTGCGTGCCGTTGCCCACGTCCGAGAGCACCGCCGCCCAGTTCACCGCCGCACGCTCCGCGGCGGTACGGGCGTTGTTGGCCCGGTAGCGCGCCTTCATCGAGTAGATGAGCCGGCGCAGCTCCGGCATGGTGTACTCGTCCTCCGAGCCGAGCAGCGGCATCCAGTCGTGCGGGATGGTGATGCCCGCCGCGCCGGGCTGGTTGCTGAGCGCGATCGCCTGGTCGAAGTACCCCAGCGCCGCCGTCATCAGCGCCTGGTAGCCGATCGGCTCGCCCAGCAGCACCGGCGCGCCGCTCTCGTCGATGGTCTCGACCGTCTCGTCGATGGCGTAGCCGCGGTCGTACAGCAGCGCCACCGACGCGTGCGACAGGCCCTGCACCAGCTTGCCGAAGATGCGTGCCCGCAGCGTGGCGGCGGCACCCAGGTCGGTGGCGATCTGCGGGTTCTCGTCGATGGAGCGCAGCCCCTCGGCCACCGCCGCCAGCGCGCGGTAGTTGGTGGTCCACGCGTACGAGATGTTCGCGTAGTCGGCGTGCGTCACCTCGTTGATCACCGCCGAGCGCGGCAGCGCGCTGTAGGTGAGCATGCCGAAGTTGGCCGCCGACGCGCTGTGCTGGAACGAGGCCGCGCTCAGGAACAGGTTGGGCCCGGCCACGCTGTGCTCGGCCAGGTACCACCGCTGCCACGAGCCGGCGATCAGCGACTCCACGTCGCCGGCCGTGGCCAGCGCGCGCTCGCGATCGGGGTCGTTGGTGTTGACCACGTCCAGGTCGGCGCAGGCTGCTGCTCCGAAGAGCAGCAGCGCGCCGCAGACCGTGGTCTTGCGGAAATTCCTCATGTCTTTCGCGTCCCCCTTAGAAGTTGACCTCGACACCGAGCGTCCAGGTCCGGAAGTTCGGATACTGGTAGCCCTCGACACGGCCCAGCGCGGACGAGCCCGTCTGCCCGCCGGTCTTGCCCACCTCGGGGTCGAACCCGCGGTAGTCGGTCCAGGTCTTCAGGTTGCGGCCGGTCAGCATCAGGCTCAGCCCGTCCAGCTGGCTCACGCCCGGCAGGCGGCTCATCAGGCTCTCACCGAAGGTGTAGCGCAGCGACATCTCGCGCAGCTTCACGAAGCTGCCGTCCTCGACGAACGCCGAGCTCGGACGCAGGCCGCTGGCGCCGTACAGACGCCCGTAGTACGACAGGGGCTTCTGCAGCTCCGCCGACTTGCCGCTCTGGTCCAGCAGCCCCGCCGTGTTGCGGAACACCGCCCACTGCAGCGGCTGGTTGTACACGTCGAAGCCCTGCACCGCGTCCAGCAGGCCGTACAGCGACAGCCCGCCCCAGCTGATCGTCGACGAGAAGCTCATCGAGTAGTCGGGGAGCGTGCGGCCCAGCGGGCAGTAGTTGGTCTGGTTCCCCGTCTCGCGGTCCAGGCACAGGCCGCCGAACGGCTCGCCCCAGCGCAGGCCGCCCAGCTGGCCGTTGCTGGCCTGGATGGCCACGGGCGCCAGCGCGCCCCAGTTCTGCGAGCTCAGCTCCTGGCCGCCGGTCCACACCAGGTAGCCCTCGTCGTTCACCCGGAACTGGTCGCACTGGTTGGCGATCGACGCCGGCAGGTGCTCGCAGCTCTCGGCGAACTGCATCCCGTAGAAGGTGCCCAGCTCCTCGTTCTCACGCGCGAAGAACACGTTGCCGAGGTTCTGGCCGGGAACGCCGTAGGTGAAGATGGGGACGTTCATCTGCGTGATCTTCGACCGCGTGCGGTCGTAGTTCACCCGCGCCGACCAGCTGAAGTTGTCGCGCTGGATCAGCCGCGCGTCGAGCGACGCCTCCCAGGTGTTGCTCTCCAGCGTCCCCGCGTTCACCGTGCGGGTCACGTACCCCGTGTAGCTGGGCAGCGGGATCGGCAGGATCTGGTCCTCGGTCACCGAGTTGGCGTACGTCACGCCCAGCGACGCCCGGTTCTCCAGGAAGCCCAGGTCGATTCCCGCCTCGTGCTCCGTGGTGAACTCCGGCTTCAGCTCGCGGTTGCCCAGCGCGAACGGCGCCACGCTGCCGCCGCCCACCGTGAACGTCTCGTACTGCGACGCGAAGCTCGGGCGGCCGCCGGCCGTGCCCACCGAGTAGCGCAGCTTCAGCTCGTCGATCCCCGGCAGGCCGAACCAGGGCTCTTCGTTCACCAGCCACGCGCCCGCCAACCGGTAGTACCACTGCCGGCGCTCGTCCGCGCCGAACAGCGAGCTCCCGTCGTTGCGCACCAGCGCGTCCAGGACGTACCGGTCCGCGATGTCGAAGTTGGTGATCACGAAGTACCCGTCGGCCCGGATCGGCTGCACGGTCGACGCCGCCGTCAGGTTCTCCGTGTTCGTGTTGCCCAGCGTCTCCACGCCGCCCACCCGGAACTCGTATCCGCTGGTGAACGTGTACTCCTGGTCCTGCTGCTCGTACAGGTACCGCAGCTGCGTCCGGTTGTGGATGTTGTCCGTCAGGTCGAACCGGAAGGTACCCGTCAGGCTGCTGTTGAACGCCTCCGTCTGCAGGTACTCGCGGTCGATGTACCCCTCGTTCAGCTGCGGATCGGGGTCGATCGTGCGGAAGCCCTTGCGGAAGAAGTCCTGGTCGCGGCGGTCCAGGCGGTCATAGCTGGCGTTCGCGTCGATGTCGAACCAGTTGACCGGCGAGTACCGGAAGTTCGCGCTCCCCAGGAAGCGCCCGCGGTTGGTGTAGTAGCGCCGGCCCAGCAGCGAGTAGATCGGGTTCTGGCTCTCGAAGTTGTTCGGGTCCGGCTGCAGGATCAGGCGCTGGATGTCGTCCGTGCAGTCCTCCGCCAGGTTGTCCTCGCAGCCGAACAGGTTCACCCCCGCCGGCATGCGGGTCAGGTCGAAGATCGGGTTGCCCGCGCCCTCGGGGAACTGGTCGTTCGTCGACCGGCTGTAGAACGCGCTGGCCGACACGGAGACGTTGCTCCGCACCGCCTGGTCCACGTTCACCCGGAAGTTGTTCCGGTTCAGCCCCTCCAGCCCCGGCAGCACGCCCTGGTCCTGCAGGTTGCTGTAGGAAACGTGGAAGTTGGTCGCGCCCGCGCGGCCCTCGGCCGCCACGTAGTTCTGCGTCCAGTCGCCGTCGCGGAAGAAGCGCTCCACCTGGTCGAACGTCTGCCCAGGCCAGAGGTTCATCTGGTACGTGTTGTACGAGTTCGCGCCCGAGCCGCTGGAGCCCTGGCCGCGGCGCTGGCCCGCCAGGCGCGGGGCCGGGCAGGTGGTGAAGTTCTGGCACGGCTGCCCCGCCAGCACCGGGAAGCCCCACGCCGCCGTCTGCGCCGCCGTGCTGTTCGCGCCCGCCACGAAGCGGCCCTGCGCGTCCAGCTCGAACTGGTGCACTTCCGTCAGCAGGTCGTCCGGCGTGCTCGGCATCTCGTTGCGCCCCAGCTCCGAGCGGAACGAGTAGCGCACCTGGTCGTCCGGGATCTGGCTCCCCCGGCGCGTCGTGATCTGGATCACCCCGTTCGCCGCGCGCGAGCCGTACAGCGAGGCCGCCGCGGCGCCCTTCAGCACCTCGATCTCCTCGATGTCCAGCGCGTCGATGTCCGCCATGCTCTCACCCAGGATCACGCCGTCCACGATGTAGAGCGGCTCCTGGTTGCGCCCCGCGGCGTTGATGCTCTTCGGGCCGCGCAGCAGGATCGACGGCGCCGTGCCCGGGCGTCCCGAGCCCGACACCACCGTGGCGCCCGCCACCTTCCCCTGGATCGCGCTCGCCGCGTTGCTCGGCAGCACCGGGATGTCGGCCGCGCTGATGCTGCCGACCTCGAACGGCACCTTGCGCGCCTCCACGGCGCCCGCCGTTCCCGTGACCACCACGTCCTCCAGCAGGATGATCTGGGCGGCCATCGTGAAGTTCTGCGTCAGGTTCGCACCCGGCGACAGCGTGATGCTGCGCGTCACCGGCGACAGCCCCGTGCGCGACGCCGTGATGTTCACCGCCTGCCCGGCGCGTATCCGCGCGCCCGGGATCACCAGACGGTAGCTGCCGTCTGCGCCGGTCGTTGCTCCGGCGTTGAGGCTCTCGATGCGCACCAGCACCGCTGCCTCGGGCTGGCCCTG
>DASTNU010000085.1:0-8875 GCA_035720605.1 Longimicrobium sp.
GGCGGACTCGTCCAGCGCGTCGTGGATCAGGGAAAGGACGTCTTCGTGCAGCATCAGGAACGCGTGGAATGCCGGGGCGCGGCGCGCGCCAGGGAACGCCGCGGGCGGCGCGCGCCGTCCGGGCCGGCTGATACTCCGGACGGGAGGAGAATGATTCCATGCGCCGCATGACCGCCGCAAGGGCGCGCGCCGCATCGCTGCTCCTGGCGCTGCTCGCGGCGGCCGCCTGCCGGCCGCGCGACACGCTCCCCACCGCCCGGACGATCCCCCTGCCGCGCCCCGTCTCCGCGGGCGCCACCCTGGCCATCGACTCCGCCGGGATCGCGTGGATCGGCGAGCGGGGGCGGCTGACGGGGATCGACTCCGCCGGCCGCGCCGTCGCCTCCGTGCGGGTGCCGGGCGACTCCGTGCCGCGCCTGCTCTGGCGCGCCGGCGACCGGCTGGTGATCGCCGCCGGGCCGCGGCGGCTGGTGGCGGCCGGGGCGGGGGTGGACTCGGTGGCGGGGGGCTGGGGCTCCACGGCGCTGCGGGCGGCGGCGCGCGACCCCCGCGGCCGCTGGGTGTTCACCGCCAACCGGCGCGGCGGCGTCATCGGCCTGGATCCCGCGACGCTCTCGCCCCGCTGGGGGTGGCCGGAGACCGGCGGCGAGGCGGTGGGGCTGGCCGTCTCGCCGCTGGCCGACCGCGTCTACGTTTCCGTGGACCGCTCGGACGACCTGCCCGCCGCCGTGCAGGTGCGCGACGCCGCCAGCGGGCGCGTGCTCTTTGCCGCGGAGCAGGACGAGCCGGTGCGCGGGCTGGCCGCGGGGCCGGACGGGACGCTGTACGGCGTGCTGCCGGGCGGCGCGGTGGTGCGGCTGCGGCACGAGCGCCAGGAGCTGCGGCGGGTGTGGGCGGAGTCGCCCTCCGTGGGCGGCGCCGACGGCGCGGTGGAGGTGCGGGTGGACCCGGCGGGGCGGCGGGTGGCGGTGCTGGGGCGGGGCCGCGGTGCGCGGCTGGCCATGCTGGACGCCCTTACCGGCAAGCCGCTGGGGGGCACGAAGACGGCGCCCCTGGACGCCGCGTTCGACGTCCAGGGGCGCCTGTACCTGCTGGAGCCGCAGGCGCTGCGCGTGCTGCGCTGACGGGGCTCAGTGCCCCAGGTCGCTGCCGCCCCCGCCGGTGCGCCGCATCAGCAGCCCCGCCGCCAGGAAGGGAAGGGAATTGAGCGTCAGGCTGGCCAGCGCCGCGTACATCAGCGTCTGGTTCCGGGCGACGATCGCGTAGATCAGCCCCGCGATCGCGGGAAGGGTGATCAGGACGGCGCCGATCAGGGCGAACTTCATCTCTCGGGCTCCAGCGTGTCGTCGTCGGGTGGTCGTTCCGCGGCCTCTCGCGCGCGTCAACCTACGTGCCGTCCTCGCGTTCCGGCAAGGGACCGGCGCGGGCAGACGCCGTGCCACCGGGCCGCATCTTCCCGCGGACGAGCAGCGGAAGCCCCGGCTGGAACGTCGCGCGGTCCGCCCGGACAGACACGGGTGGTAATCCGCAGCCTGTGATCCGTCCCCTCACCTTTCCCCCCTCGAGACCCCGCCACATCCCGCCGCCGCTGCGCCATTCCGAGCGATCGAAAGCCCTTGCAGGCCCCAAGCGAGCGGCCCGCGCGGGAGGCGCCTGAACGTTTGCGCCACCGTGTAACAAACCGTATATTGGTTAGATTGCCCAAGAAGCCTCTGTAACGTAATTCGCCCCACCCCACCTTGAAGGTTCTTCTCCTCGACGCGGACCGGAGCATCGGTCGTACGCTCGAACCGGAGTTGGACGACGCGGAGCTGTTCTCCGCGCAGTCCCTCTCCGAGGGGCTGCGCATGATCGCGTCCCGGAGCTGGGACCTCATCCTGCTGGACGCGGACTTCTCCGGCGCCGGGCTGGAGATCCTGGGGCGCCTGCACGAGGACGGCGGGATGGCGCCCGTGGTGCTGCTCACCTCGCAGCCCACCATGGACCTGGCCATGGAGGCCATTCGCCAGGGCGCCCACGACGTGCTGCCCAAGCCGCTTCCCCGCGGCCGCGTGCGCGAGATCCTGCTGGGCATCGAAGAGATCAAGCGGCTGCGCCCCCTGCCGGAGGCCGGCAAGAACAGCGAAGACGCCATCGTGGGCGCCAGCGCGCAGATGATGGGCGTGTTCAAGGCCGTCGCCCGCGCCGCCACCAGCGACGCCACCGTCCTGGTGCTGGGCGAAAGCGGCACCGGCAAGGAGATGGTGGCCCGCGTGCTCCACGCGCGCTCGCGCCGCACCCGCGGGCCCTTCGTCGCCATCAACTGCGCCGCCATCCCCGAGAACCTGCTGGAAAGCGAGCTCTTCGGCCACGAGAAGGGTGCCTTCACCGGCGCCATCGGCCGCCGCATCGGGCGCTTCGAGCGGGCGCACGGGGGCACCCTCTTCCTGGACGAGATCGGCGACATGTCCATGGCGCTGCAGAGCAAGATCCTGCGCGCCATCCAGGAGCGCGAGGTGGAGCGGGTGGGCGGCGGCAACCCCGTGTCCATCGACGTGCGCATCGTCGCGGCCACCAACCGCGACCTGGCCCAGGCGGTGCGCGAGGGCCGCTTTCGCGAGGACCTGTACTACCGCCTGGCCGTGGTCACCGTGGAGCTGCCGCCGCTGCGCGAGCGCGGCAGCGACCTGGACCTGCTCTCCATGCACTTCTTTGCCCACTACGCGCGCGAGCACGGGCGCCCGGTACGCGCGGTGGCGGAGGAGGTGTTCAGCGTGCTGCACCGGCACCCCTGGCCCGGGAACGTGCGCCAGCTGCGCAACGCGGCGGAGCGGGCCGTGGTGATGGCCGACGGCGAGATCCTCCTTCCGCAGCACCTTCCCGCCGACATCCTGCACCCTCCCGAGCCCCCCGCGCTCAACGGAAGCGGCCCCGGCCCCGCCGAGCCGCCGCTGGTGACGCTGGAGGAGATGGAGAAGCGGATGATCCGGCGCGCGCTGCGCGAGACGGGAAACAACGTGACCGTCGCCGCCGAGCGGCTGGGCATTCACCGCAACACCCTGCGGCGCAAGATCACGGATTACGGAATCGACCAGAACTGATACACCCACGGCGTGCAGGGTGCACCATCCTCGTGCCCTCCGCACACTTTCGGTGCGGCGGCACAGCGTCGCAGGCACGGGCCAACCGCTGGCCGGAGGTCCCGTAAGCAGTTATATTACAAGAGCTTGCGAGTGTGCTCCATTCGTTTGCCGTACGCGGTACGTGCTGTGCACTCCGTGCGGCATCCCCTCCCTTACACAGCTCTGGAGGACGTTGAATGATCCCCACCATCCGTAAGCTTGGTGCCGTCTTCGCGCTGGCGCTCGCCGTGCTGGCCGCGGGCTGCGCCGATGCGGGTGCACCGCTCGCCGCACACCAGGGTGTTCCGTCGTACAGCGCGGGCGGCAGCCCGGACCTCAACGCGCTCGCCAGGTTCCGCCAGACTCCGCAGATCACCATCGCCTGGGCCAAGAAGTGGATCGGGCCGGAGGGCGGGCGGCTGGACTTCCTGGGCTTCGCCATCGAGGTGCCGCCGGGGGCGGTGGACAAGGTCACCATGTTCACCATCAAGCTGCCGGTGGACCCGCAGGCCGCCGAGCGCGTGATCGCCGAGTTCGGCCCGCACGGCAAGGAGTTCGCCCGCCCGGTGGCCATCGAGCTCCCCTTCAGCGGCACCACCATCGAGGGCTCCACCACGCCCAAGATCGTGTGGTGGAACGACGCCTGGTACGACATGGGCGCCACCCTGACCGCCGACGGCAAGCGGCTGCGCACCCTGACCGACCACTTCTCGACGTACGGCACCACCGACGCGCGCGGTGGCACCTTCGTGACTTCCGGGGGCTGAGCACACTGGCCGTATCGTGTCTCGCATCGAAGCAACGGTAGAAGAGCTGCTCGGACTGCTGCCCGAGGTCGACGAGCTTGAGCTCCTCAGGCTCAAGATCATCGGCGCGGCCGTACCCGATCCCGGCAAGACCTGGGACAGCTCCAGCGCCTACAGCACCGTCGACAAGCGGATCGTCTCCGCCGAAGAGGTGGACCGTGCCGTGCAGGAGGCGGAAGAAAGCCTCCGCTCGTACGTGGCGTCGCTCTACGAGGGGCTGCGTCCCATCTTCCGCTCCTATTACGCGGGCAGGGAAGACGACGCGGCGCTCCAGCTGGTGGCGCTGGGAGAGCAGCTGGAGGGCGGCGGCCGGCTGAAGGGCGCACGCCAGTGCTATCGTTCCGCCCTCACCCTCTCGCTCCCGCTGCTGGACAAGGGTCCGCAGCTCCTGGCGCTGCGCCGCATCGGCCGCGTTTCGCTCACCCTGGGAGACTTCCAGGAGGCCGCTTCGCACTACGAGCGCAGCGCGCAGCTGGCGCGCGACGCGGGCGAGGTGCGGGGCGAGGTCGTGGCGCGCACGGGGTACGCCAACGTGCTGGCCTGGCAGGGCCGGTGGGTGGAGGCGGACCGGGGGTATCGCGAGGCGCTCGCCATCCTGGAGGCTGGCGACGGCTCGCAACCCAGCGTGGAGCGGGCGCAGCTGTTCAACAACCTGGGGAACATCGACACCTGGCTGGAGCGCCTGGACGACGCCGAGGTGGTGCTCGGCCAGGCGCTGGAGATGTGGCACACTCTCCCGCCCTCTCCGCAGGACACGGCGATCTGCCACATCCTCATCGCGCACCTGCGCGAGCAGCAGGGCCGCTTCGGCGAGGCGCGCGCGGAGTACGAGCGTGCCTTCGAGCAGCCGGTCCCCCACTCGCTCCGTTCGGGCATCGCCAGCGACATGGCCGAGATGTGCCTGCGCGAAGGGCACGTTTCGCAGGCGGAGGAGTGGGGACGCGTGGCCGAGGAGCACGCCATCCGCTCGGGCTCGGCGTACATGCTGGGACGCATGTACCAGGGACGCGGCAACATCGCGCGGGCTCGCCGCGACGAGGACGGGTTCACCTTCTTCGAGAAGGCGCTGGAGATCGCGCGGGAGAGGGGGTATCCCTTCCTGGAGGCGGAAACGCTCCGGGACTACGCCGAGCTGCGCCGCCAGACCGGGGGAACCGAAGAGGCGCAGGCGTACCTGGAGCGTGCCCGCGACGTCTTTCAGGAGCTGGGCGCGGTGCGCGAGCTGGGGCGGGTGGAAGCCACGCTCGCGGAGCTGCGTTCCCGGATTGAGACGCCTTTTGAGAGTGAGCCCGAAGAGCCGGAGCAGCCGCTCGCGGCCGCTGGGGACTGAACGGGGCGTGTCGCTGGAACACCTGTAGTCAGAGCCGGCGCGCTCGCCGGAGCCATGGGCTCCGGATCCGGGGGGCCCAACGCCATAGCGCAAAAGGCGCGGTGCCCTCCTTGCGGGGTGGGGCTGGCGGGGTTACTATTCCCATCCCCCCGGCTTTCGTCCCGACCCTTTGCCCACGGCCGACGGAGCGATGCTCGTTCGCAGACTGCTCGCGCTTGCGCTGCTCGCCCTGCTGGCCGCTTGCGGCGAGAGCATCACCGCCGCTGAAGAGGGTGAGAGCCGCGGTGGCACCATGGTCACCAGCGGCGGCTGACCTCGCCGCCGGCGGTGCGCGCGGCCCGGGCCTGAGACAGGTCCGGGCCGCTTCGCGTCCAGGGGTCCACGGCAGGTGCGGGCGGGCGCTCCGGGGGGAGTTCCGCCCGCTTTCGCGTCCATCCCCGCGCCCGGCCCGAACATTGCCCACCCCCGCGAGGTACAAGCCCCGCTCCCATCACACCTCCGCCTCCTGCGCGGCGGGCACAAGCAACGACGAGGCAAGCACTTGAGCGGCATGCGCGTCCCGGCCCTCCTGCGCCCCCCGGCGCCTGCCCTCGCGGCGGCGCTGGGGCTGGCGCTCGCCGTGCCGGCGGGCGCCCAGGAGGGGGAGGCCGCGTGCCCCGACGGCGTGGTATCGGAGATCTTCGTCGACAACCGCTCCGTCTTCGACGTGGGGAGCGAGGAGCTGGACGAGCGCTTCAACTGGGCGTACCGCTCCGCCAACCGCATGCACGTACGCACGCGCGAGGGCGTCATCCGGCGCGAGCTGCTCTTTCGCACCGGCGACTGCTACCTTCCCGCCCTGCTGCAGGACTCCGAGCGGCTGCTGCGCAGCCTTTCCTTCATCGCCGACGCCGACGTGTTCGCCGTGCGGCAGCCGGACGGCAGCCAGCACGTGGTGGTGGAAACGCGCGACGAGTGGTCCATGCGCCTGGAGCCGCAGTGGGACAGCGACGAGGGGAGCTGGCAGCTCACCGGGGTGGAGCTGCGCGAGGACAACCTGCTGGGCACCGGCCAGCACGTCTCGGGCTACGTCAAGGAGCACCAGGGAGAGCGCGTCTACGGCGCCTCCGCGGGAACGCGCCAGCTCTTCCGGACGCGGCTGGACGCCGAGCTGGGGGTGGCGAAGACGCCGGTGGGCGTCTCCTTCGTCCAGCGGCTGTCGTACCCCTTTCGAGGGGAGAGCGGGCGCTGGGCCTTCCGCCAGCAGATCGAGCAGGACGAGCACAACTTCGTGATCTACATCCCCGACGCCGACGGCGACGGCGGGGTGCGGCGGCGCTACTTCGAGGAGGAGCGCCGCTCGTTCGACGTGGGCGCGGTGGTGCGCAGGGGCCGCCCGGGCAGGCTCACCCTCATCGGCGTGGGGCTGGCGGGGGAGTGGACGGAGTACCCGCGCGACTACCTGTCCGTGGACGGCGGCGGCGACGAGCCCATGCGGCAGGTGGCGCCCGGCGAGCCGCCCCCGGTGGTGACGGGGCTGGACACCATCTCCAGCGTGCGCGTGATGCTCCTGGCCGGCCAGCGCAACGTATGGTTCGAGCGGCGGCGCGCGCTGGACGCGGTGCGGGGGACGGAGGACGTGCGGCTGGGCGTCGACGTGGAGCTGGGGGTGGGCCGCAGCCTGGCCGCGTTCTCCGACGACGACGACCTGTCGCTGGACGTGGGCTTTGCCCTGGCGGCGGCGCCGCTGCGCGGGGTGATCGCCGGGTTCGGCGCGCGCGGCGAGGCGCGGCGGCAGCTGAGCGCGTCCGAGGGCGAGGTGCAGTGGCGCAACATCTTCGGGCAGGCGGACCTGTGGGTGTACTACCGCCCCTGGGACGAGGGGAGCCACACCTTCGTGGGGGCGGTGCGGGCGGTGGGCGGGTGGCGGACGCTGGTGCCGTTCCAGCTGACGATGGGGAGCCGCGCGGGGGTGCGGGGGCTGCCCACCCACGCGTACCCCGGCGAGCGGCGGGTGGTGGGGACGCTGGAGCACCGCGCCTACCTGGGCTGGCCCTACCCGCGCCTCTTCGACCTGGGGACGGCGCTGTTCGTGGACGTGGGCAAGATGTGGGTGGGGGGCGACGCCTTCGGGATGAGCTCGCCGGTGGCGGCCAGCGTGGGCTTCGGGCTGCGCGCGGCGTTCCCGCCCGGCTCGCGCCGCACCTACCGCATCGACGTGGCGGTCCCGGTCGCCGGCGGCATCTCCGGACGCGGCCCGGTGGTCACGCTGGGCATTGGCCAGGCGGTGGGCCGCAACCGCGACGACGACCCGCAGCTGCGCCGCAGCAGCCGCCGCGCCCTCTCCGCCTCCCTCTTCAGCTTCCCGAACTGAAGAGGCAGCGGGCCTCACGCGGAGTCAACGGAGTCAACGGAGTAGAGCGGAACTGGCTTTCTCCCGAATTCTGAAGGGATTTGTCTCACGCAGAGTCAGCAGCGTCAGCAGAGGCCATGTCACTCCTCTGCTGACGCTGCTGGCTCTGCGTGAGGCCCTGTTTCAGGATTCGGTGCGGCAGGTTCCGCTGCACCGGCGGGGGGTGAGGCGAAGGAACTCCATGGCGTGCTTGCGGTTACACCCTCCATTCCCTCCCCAGGCTGGCGCGCCGCCGCCCCAGGGTGTATTGTCTCGAATCGAGACACCCGGGCTCGACGTCGACGCGTGCGGCTCCCCCGAGCACCGCCCCGCGCCCTCACCGCCGCCACCCCTTCGTGAGCATCCTCGCCGTCATCGCACGCAGTGAATCGTTCTCGTCCCTGTGGCCGGAGATGGCCGCGGCGGCGGGGGGGCAGGCCGTGGTCGCCGAGTCCGCGGGCGAGCTGGGTCCCGCGGGCGATGCGCTGGCCCTGGTGCTCTCCGTGGCGGGGGTGGAGGAGGAGGCGGAGCCGCTGCTGCGCGAGCTGGCCGCGGCGGGCGCGCCGGCGCCGCTCGTCGTGGGCGCGCGGGCGGACCACCGGCTGGCCGTCGCGCTGGTCCGCGCGGGGGCGGCGGACTACTTCGCCCTTCCCGGCGACGTGCAGGCGCTGCGCGACGAGGTGGCCGAGCGGGCGCGCCGCCGCGAGGCGCAGGCGGCGGGGGGGCGGCTGGCGGAGGCGGAGCGGCAGGCGTTCGACTTCAGCCGCATCATCGGCCGCTCGCCCCAGCTGCGGGCGGCGCTGGACCGCGCGGCCCGCATCATCCCCCACGGCAAGGCGACGGTGCTGCTGACGGGAGAGACGGGGACGGGAAAGGAGCTGATGGCGCACGCCATCCACTACAACGGCCCGCGCGCGGCCGCGCCGTTCGTGGACCTGAACTGCAACGCCATCCCCGCCAACCTGATCGAGAGCGAGCTCTTCGGCCACGAGAAGGGGGCGTTCACCGACGCCCGCACCGCCAAGCCGGGGCTCTTCGAGGCCGCGGACGGGGGATCGCTCTTTCTGGACGAGATCGGCGACCTGCCGCTGACGCTGCAGGGCAAGATCCTGCGCGCGCTGGAGGAGCGGGAGGTGCGCCGCGTGGGCGCCCTGCGCGCGCGGGCGGTGGACGTGCGGGTGATCGCGGCCACGCACGTGGACCTGGCGGGGGCGGTGGCGCGGGGGGAGTTTCGCGAGGACCTGTACTACCGGCTGAGCGTCATCCC
>DASTNU010000086.1:0-8598 GCA_035720605.1 Longimicrobium sp.
GACCCGGCCGGGGCGCAGGAGCAGGACGTGATGACCGCCTGCCGGCAGGCGGCGGACTGGGCGGAGCAGCGCGGGCTGCTGGCCACCGCGCTTGCCTTTGCCACGGCGGCGGCGCTGGTATCGCCCACCGACGCGGCTGCGGCGGCCCGCATCGGGCGGGTCGCGCGCATGAGGGCCGAGAACGCACGGGCGGAGACCTGGTACCGCCGCACCATCGCCCTGGCGCGGCGGTCCGGGGACTGGCTCAGCTACTCCGAGGCGTTCCTGAGGCTGGGCAACCTGTACAGGCTGCGCGGCAACTTCCCCGTGGCCCGGCGCTTCTACCTCCGCGGCCTGCGCGCCGCGCGGCGCCACGCCCTGCGCGAAGTGCAGGGCGGTGCGCTGCACGGCCTCTTCAGCGTTTCCCGGGAGGCCTATCCGCCCGCGGAGGCACAGGAGCTGGCACGGCAGGCGTTCCAAGTATACGGACCCGGGCACCCCCAGTTGCCCGACCTGGCGCATCAGGTGGCGCACTTCTGGATGATCCAGGGCTGGTTCGCGCCGGCGCTGGACGTGTTCCGCGCCCTCGTCTCGCACTTTCACGACTCCAGCGTGCGCCTGGGGCATCTGGCGAACGTGGTGTTTACGGCGGGTGCCGTGGGAGACCGCGCCGCATTCGAAGTGGCGTGGGAGGAAATGTGGGACGCCGCGGCGGAGTGGGACCGGATGCCGTTGGCGCCCCTGCTGCTGCTGACCGTGGCGGGTGGCGCCAGAAGACTGCGCGACTGGGCCCGGGTGGAGCGGGCTGCGGAGACCGCCCGCGACGTGGCGGAGCGCGAGTGGATGGGATGGGTCGTGAAGGAGGCGGAGAGGGTGCTGGACGCGGCGCGCCGCAGGCAGGCCGTGGAGGAGGCGCCTGTCGCCGCGAGCGAGGGACTGGAGGACACCGGCTCCTTCGCTGCGGAGCTCGTGAGCTCGCTACGCAAGGTGACCGCGGAGTAGTGGCGCAGGCGCCCGATACGGCGACCTTCCCGGTTTACGGGAGGGCCGCCGCGTTTCGTGCGGATTCGGTACGTTGTCGATCGATCACACCCTTGCGGCCACCCGCGCGTCGTGATGGATTGTAAGGTGCATCCATCCAATCCACACGACACGCACTGATGCCCGACCTGAAGCTGGGAGTGGTGGACCAGTCGCCGGTGCGCACGGGCGGCACCGCGGCCGACGCCGTGCGCGAGACGCTGGAGTTGGCGCAGCTCGCGGAGCGGCTGGGCTACTCGCGCTACTGGCTGGCCGAGCACCACAGCACCAACTCGTTCGCCGGCTCCTCGCCCGCGGTGCTCATTCCGCGGGTGGCGTCGGTGACGCGCAGCATCCGCGTGGGCTCGGGCGGCGTGCTGCTCTCGCACTATTCGCCGCTGCAGGTGGCGGAGAACTTCCGCATGCTGGAGACGCTCTTTCCCGGCCGCGTGGACCTGGGGATCGGCCGGGCGCCGGGGGGCGACGCGCGCACCGCGCTGGCGCTGCAGTACGGGCGCGGACGCATCGAGGTCGACGCGTTTCCGCGGCAGGTGGAAGACCTGGTCGGGTGGCTGGGCGACGGCTTCGAGGACGGCCACCCCTGGCGCCGCGTGCGCGCCATGCCGCGGGCGCCCACCGTGCCGGAGGTGTGGCTGCTGGGCTCGGGCGGCAGCAGCGCCTTCTACGCGGCGGAGCTGGGGTGCGGCTTCTCCTTCGCGCAGTTCATCAGCGGCGAGGACCCCTCCGTGCAGGTGCGCCAGTACCGCGAGCGCTTTCGCCCGTCGCGCTGGCGCGCGGCGCCCGCGGCCAGCGTGGCGCTGGGCGTGATCTGCGCGGACACGCAGGCCGAGGCGCAGCGGCTGGCGGCCAGCCTGGAGCTGTGGCGGCGGCGCATCGTGCACGGCCGCGACCGCGGCATCCCCTCGCCGGACGAGGCGCTGGAGGAGATGGGCGACACCTGGGTCCCGCCGTGCCCCGGCGAAGACGGCGCGCGCATGATCGCCGGCGACCCCGCCCAGGTGCGCGACGAGCTTCACCGCGTCGCCGCCCGCTGCGGCGCGGACGAGCTGATGATCGTCACCGTGACGCACGCGTGGGAAGCGCGGGTGCGGTCGTACGAGCTGATCGCGGAGGCGATTGGGCTGGGTGAGTGAAGGGGTGAAGGAGTGAGGGGGTGAGGGGGTGAGGGGTGAGTCGGGGTGAAATAGCCGCGGTTGGTATCCGCGGAGGCGGGACGGCGCGTTGTGGTTGCGGCGATCCATGCCCGTCGCCGATCAACTCGGGCAACCGTCCGTTGCGGACGCACAGGCGCAGAGGACGCCGCACATCGCCCGGCCGCCGAGTCCGCGCAGGCGGACTTCGCGAATTTCCAGCGGCGAATTCTTCATTCGCTCCCGCGGGCGGACGGCACATTACCGGATCGAATCGCGATCGGCATCATTCGCCGTCCCGCGGGCGAACGGCACATTACTGGATCGAACCGTAATCCGTATCACTCGCTCCCGCGGGCGGATAGGACGTTACCGGATCAGAACCACAATCGACATCACTCGCTCCCGCGGGCGGGCGGCACGTTGCCGGATCGAACCGCGATCGGCATCATTCGCTCCCGCGGGTGGACGGCACGTTGCCCGATCGGATTCGCAAGGAGCATGATTCGCCGTCCCGCGGGATGCCGGACCGTGCTACGAACGAAGCCCCGCCGCGGATCTCCGCGGCGGGGCTTCCTTCAATGTTGGAGTGCGAAGGCGCTGTGCGTGCTGGGGCGAGTCACCCCCTCACCCCCTCACCCCCTCCACCGCCTACCTGGTCCGCACGACGGTCAGGTACACCGACGAGGGGAGCGGCTGCCCGCCGTTGAGGGTGCCGGCGATGCTGGCCACCGTGGCCGGCGCCACCCCGAAGCGGTAGAAGACGCCGCTCCCGCTCTTGATCGACGCCACCTGCGCGCCGCTCGCCGTCAGCCGGCGCGTGCGCAGCGGGAAGGTGGTGAAGAACGTACGGTACTGCCAGCTGGGCTGCTGGTAGCGCGCCTCCGCGGCGACCACGTCGTCGGTGAACACCGACACCGTCCAGTCGCGCACCCACGGCCGCGGGTCCGTCCCCAGCGCCTGCTTCAGGTTGGCGAACCCCGTGGTGCTGCCGTCCACCAGGGTGCGCCACAGCTCCCCTTCCGTGCCGCCGCGGCGGTCCGCCGCGTAGCGCAGGAACGCCCACACCGCCCCGCGCGTGGCCAGGTCGTTGGCGTCCGCGCTGCTGGCGTCGTACGGCGACTGCCCCTCGGGGTCGTCCAGGTAGCGCTCGTAGCGCCGGAGATTCTGGTCCATGTAGCTGCGGAAGGCGTTCAGCGTCCGCGCGCTCCCCTGCACCTGCGCCTGCGTCAGGTTCTGCCGCGCAGCCATCCCCGCGGCGCGGTAGAACATCAGCTCCTCGGCCACGTGGCTCATCCCCTCGTTCAGCCACGTCTCCTCGTTCCAGTTCGTGGTGCCGATGTCGTACAGCCGGCGCGACGCGTTGATCAGGTGCTGGAACTCGTGCGCGATGGTGCCCAGCGACGTCTGCAGCACCAGGTCGCGCGAAAAGGCGTTGCCGTTGATCGTCCCCGACGGGTCCGGCACCAGCATGTAGAACATCTCCGCCACGTTGCTGGCCGCGCACGCCGACAGCCCGTCGCGGTCGCGGGTGGGGAACAGGTCGCGCGGATGGAAGAAGCCGCCCACGTACGACCCCGAGCCCTGCGGCGTGAGCTCGTTCACCGCGCGGGTGTAGAAGATCACCACCCGGCCGTTCTCGTCCACGTCGCGCGGCTCGCCGAAGGCCTGCGTGACCGCCGGGTACACCAGCGTGTCGAAGCCCGCCGCGAACGAGGCGTACTCCGCGTCGGTCAGCCCGCCGGAGGGGTTGTTGATGTCGGCCAGCACGATGGACCGCTGCCCGACCGCCACCACCCGCCCGGTGCGGTTGCTGGGCTCCTCGCACGACTTGGCCGTCGACGTGTTCACCGTCACCTGCTGCCCCACCGTGGGCGAGCGCAGGTTCAGCGCGAACGAGGGCTGCACCCCGGTGCGCCGCGCCGCCAGGGCGTCGTCCACGAACGGCTCCAGCTCGCGCGCCGCCCGCGACCGCAGCCGCTGGTGGAACTCCTCGTCCAGCTCGCGCCCCTGCGC
Organism: Longimicrobium sp.; assembly: GCA_035720605.1. GTDB lineage: Bacteria > Gemmatimonadota > Gemmatimonadetes > Longimicrobiales > Longimicrobiaceae > Longimicrobium. The sequence goes on from DASTNU010000086.1 coordinate 4,167, forward strand.
CAGCGCCAGCGACGGCGACACCGAGGGGCTGGTGGGGAGCACCGGGATGATTCCCTGGAAGCCGAGCACGGTGGAGATGAACCCCGCCCCCAGCGCGCCGGAGTGGAAGGGCACCGCCACGTACTCCGACCCCGCCGCGCCGCCGGCCAGGCACACCGTCGACGCCGTCACGCCGTTCAGCCGCAGCGCGCCGCCCACCGCCAGCGACTGCACCGCGCCCGCGGCGCCGCACCCCGGCGGCGCCGCCGCCACCGCCACCTGCACGGTGCCGGCGATCCCCTCCAGCTCCGCCCGGATGGTCGCCGTCCCTGGCGCCACGCCGGTCACCACGCCCTGCGGGCTCACCGTGGCCACGGCCGCGTTGCCGCTGGACCACTGCACCGCCGCAAGCTCCTCGTCGGAAGGCGACTCGCCCTCCTCGTCGCGGACGGTGATCTCCAGGGCGAGCGTCTCGCCCACGCCCAGCGTGCGCTCGTCGGGCATCAGCTGCAGGGAGACGATCTCGGGATCGCTCTCCGTGGGGCTGTCGCAGGCGGGAAGCGCCAGCAGCGCGGCGGCGGAAAGGAGCAGAAGTCGCTTCATGGAAGGTTTCCGGGAAGTCCGTGGAAGGCCGCGGCGCGGCCGGTTGGAACGCGGCGGGCGCACGCCCCGGTCAGGGGACGATCACGCCGAAGGTCTGCACCTGCACCTGCCTGACGGAGCCCCGCGCCTGCTCGGGGCCCTGCACCCACACCTTCTGCCCGGGGCGCAGCCGGTCCGCCCCACCCTCCAGCCGCACCGCGCCGCCCTCCGGCAGCCGCAGCTGCAGCCCGCCCCCGGGCGCCGCCTCCACCATCCCCACCAGCGCCGGCCGCCCGTCGACGGAGACGATGCGGTAGCCGCGCGCCTGAAAGACGCCGCCCTCCGTCATCCGTCCCTCCACCTCCACCTCCACCCCCGCCAGCTCCCGCAGCTCGGCGGCGGCGGGGCCCTCCAGAAAGACGCCGCGCCCGTCCGGCGTGCGCAGCGACAGCCGCACGTTCATGGGCGCCGAGCCCACCACCGCCACCCGCCCCGCCAGCCGCTCCGGCTCCTGCGCGCGCGGCGACGGCGGGGGGCACCCCGCCAGCAGCGCCAGCGCCAGGGAGAGCGCGGCGCGGGTCACTTCGTCCTCACCACCGTCACCTGCACCGTCTCCGGCAGCGGCGCGCCCCCGGCGCTCAGCCGCACCGAGCCGCGGCGCCCCGCCGCCACCGCCGCGCGCAGGTGGGCGGCGCCCCCGGCGATCAGGGTGAAGTCCACCCCCGTCCCCGCGGTGAGCGCGCGCACCCGCAGCGGGTAGCCGCCGCTGATGGTCTGCGCCAGCGAGCGGTGGTTCCAGCTGGGCTGGGTAAAGACCGCCGGCACCCCCGCCACCGCGTCGTCGGTGTACGCGCTGACGGCGAAGTCGCGGAAGATCGGGATGGGGTCCGTCCCCAGCTGCGCCTGCAGGTTGGTCAGCCCCACCTGTGCGCTGTTCACCAGGTTGAACCAGAGCTGGTTGTCGTTGCCGGCGCGCTGGTCCGCCGCGTAGCGCAGGAACGCCCAGATGGCGCCGCGCGTCCCCAGGTCGTCGTCGTCCGCGTACGGCGAGCTGGTTTCCGGGTCGCGCAGGTACTCCAGGTAGCGGAAGTAGTTCTGCTGCCCGAAGAGGATGAAGGAGGCGCGGGGAGCGGAGCCCTGCGCCAGGATGCCGGAGCCCAGGTTCATCCGCGGCGACAGCTGCGCGCGGTGGTAGAAGAGCAGCTCCTCGGCGATGTGGCTGAGGCCTTCGTTCAGCCACACGTCCTCGTTCCAGTCGGTGCCGCCCACCCCCTCCACCACGTACAGCCGGCGCGACGCGCTGATCAGGTGCTGCAGCTCGTGCCCCACCGTGCCCAGGGTGCTGGTGAGCACGTCCTCCACCGTGCGCACGTTGCCGTTCACCACCCCGGTGGGGTCGGCGGCCAGCATGTAGAACATCTCCGCGTAGTTGCTTCCCGGGCAGGCGGGGAACGGCGCCTGCGCCGTGCGCGGGAACAGGTCGCGGCCGTAGAAGAAGCCGCCGACGATGTAGTTGGCGTTGCGCGGCGTGAGCTCGTTCACCGCCCGCGTGTAGAAGATGACCACCCGCCCGTTCTGGTCCACGTCCTGGGGCTCGCCGAAGGCCGCCACGTTCACCGGGTAGATGAGCGAGTCGAAGGTGGCGGCCACGTGCTGGTAGTCCGCGTCGGAAAGCCCGCCGGCGGGGTTCATGGTGTCCGCCACGATCACCGCGCGGTCGCTCACCGCCACCACCCGGCCGTGGCGGGTGTCGGGCTCGTCGCAGAACGACTGGCTCACGTTCAGCGGCAGGACGGTGCCCAGCGTGGGCGCCTGCTGCTGCATGGACAGCCGCGCGCCGGCGGTGCGGCGGCGGTACGCGTCGCGGGCGCCCGGGATCAGCCGCGACAGCGGCTCGCGGGCGCGCTCGTTGAGCCGCGTGTGGAAGCCGCCGTCGCCCTGGGCGCCGGCGCCGGCCGGCGGCAGCAGGAGCGACGACGAGGGCGCCAGCGACGGGCTGGGCGGCCCGGTGGGCGCCGTCACCCCGGCGGGGTCCGCCCGCAGCGCCACCGTGGCGCTGTTGACGCGCGAGCCGAAGAACGGCGTCACCGTGAACTCCGCCCCCGCGGCGCCGCCGTCCAGGCACAGGACGGTGGCCGCGGCGCCGGTGCGCTGCACCGACTGCCCCACCCCCAGCGAGATCCCCGCCCCCGGCGCGTCGCACTCCGCCGCCGAGCCGATGACGTTGACGGTGGCCGTATCGGCCTTGCCGTCGGCGGTGGCGACGATGCGGGCGCTGCCGGTCTTGATGCCGGTCACCAGCCCCGTCTGCGTGACGGTGGCCACGTCCTGCTCCAGCGACGCCCACTGGAACTGCGCGCCGGAGACCACGCCGTTGTCGCCGTCGCGGGCCTGGGCGCTCAGCTGCACCGTCTCGCCGGCGTTCAGCGTGCTTTCGCTGGGGGTGACGAACACCCGCGCGATGTCGGGGGAGCCTCCTCCGCCGCCGGACGGGCTGTCGCAGGCGGCCGCCGCCAGGGCGGCCAGGAGGAACGCGGGAAGAAGACGCTTCATGGGCGTACGGCCTGGCAGCGGAGGGTGGGCGCCGGGGCGCCGGCCACAGACGCGCCGCGCGCACGGGCGGCGGCGGGGCCGCCGTCACGCGCGCGCGGGAACGTCAATTGTACGGACGCAGGGCCGGAAAGGGAAGGCGCGGCCCGGGTGCCGGGACGGGCAAATGAGCGCGCAACCCCATGTCGTTCTTTCACTTGTACTCTTTCCAGCGCTGCGGGTTCCGGGGGTGTGGCTGGTCCGCGGCCGCCGTGCTACATTGCCGCGCCGCCGCCGGGGCGGCTCCGCGATCCAACCACAACGAATGAGCCGGGGCTTCCATGACCGACCGCCAGGTTCGCCACTTTCTGCAGATCCCCGACTTCACCCGCGACGAGCTGTATCAGACGCTGGAGCTGGCCGCGCGGATGAAGGCGGGCGAGCATACCGGCCGCCCCCTGGCGGGCAAGACGCTCGCCATGATCTTCACCAAGAGCAGCACCCGCACCCGGGTGAGCTTCGAGGTGGGCGCGTACCAGCTGGGCGGCCACGCGCTCTTCCTGTCGTCGCGCGACATCCAGCTGGGGCGCGGCGAGCCCATCAGGGACACCGCGCGGGTGCTGTCGCGCTACGTGGACGGCATCATGATCCGCACCTTCGACCAGCAGGACCTGGTCGATCTCGCGACATATGGATCGATCCCGGTCATCAACGGCCTTACCGACCTGCTGCACCCGTGCCAGATCATGGCGGACCTGCTGACGGTGCAGGAGAACTTCGGCACCGACCTTTCCGCGGTGAAGGTGGCGTGGGTGGGCGACGGCAACAACATGGCCAACTCCTGGCTCAACGCGGCGTACCGCTTCGGCTTCGAGCTGCGCCTGGCCTTTCCCGCCGGCTACGAGCCCGACGCCGCCATCCTGGAGCGCGCCCGCGGCGCCGCGAACATCGTCACCACGCACGACCCGCGCGAGGCGGTGCGGGGCGCGGACGTGGTGAACACCGACGTCTGGGCCTCCATGGGGCAGGAGGAGGAGTCGGCGAAGCGCGCCCGCGACTTCCAGGGCTACTGCATCACCGGCGAGATGATGGACTCCGCCAGCGGCCGCGCCATCTTTCTCCACTGCCTTCCCGCGCACCGCGGCGAAGAGGTCACCGACGAGGTGATCGAGGGGCCGCGCTCGCGCGTGTGGGACGAGGCCGAGAACCGGCTGCACATCCAGAAGGCGATCATGGCCGCGCTCATGGGCGGCGAGCGCCTGACGAACGAGTGATCGCCGTGCGAAGGCAGTTCGCTCTCTTGTCTTCCGAAACCAGTCGGCTAATCCGTCGCATAACGAGC
>DASTNU010000087.1:0-10452 GCA_035720605.1 Longimicrobium sp.
CGCGAGCTGGCGATGCCCACGCTGATGAACGTGCTGGGCCCGGTCACCAACCCCGCCGGCGCGCGCCGCCAGGTGGTGGGGGTGAACGATCCCGCGCTGCTGGAGCTGATCGCCGGTGCGCTGCTGGAGCTGGGGCACGACCGCGCGCTCGTCGTCCACGGCGAGCCGGGGATGGACGAGCTGAGCCCGCTGGGGACCACGGAGGTGCTGGAGGTGGCGGACGGCCGCGTCGCCCGCCGCACCTTCGACCCCGCGGAGGAGCTGGGGTGGGAGCGCTTCGAGGCCGCCGGGCTGGAGGGGGGCGAGCGCGACGACAACGCCCGCAAGGTGGTGGGCGTGCTCAAGGGCGAGCTGGGCGGGTCGGCCCGCGCGGCGACGATCCTGAACGCCGGCGCCGCCATCTGGGTCGCCGGCCGCGCGGATTCGCTCGCCGACGGCGTGCGGCAGGCCGAGGCCGCGCTGGATGCGGGCGCGGGCTACCAGAAGCTGCGGGCGCTGCGCGAGGCCAGCCAGGCGGGGTGAGGGGGAGGGCGGAGGGCCCGGTCATGCCCCTCGGCTGAGCGGCTGAAGCCGCCGCGCCGCCGCAACAACAGCGGAAAGCCCCGCAAACTGCGCGGGGGCTTCAACCGCGCGGCGGCTGCCCCCGTGCACAGGACGCGGCGTGCGGCAGGAGCGGTCCGCGCAGGCGGACATCACGTCGTCATGGCAGCGGTTTCAATTCAACCGCCAGAGGCGGGGCGTGAATTCGTCCGCGAAACCTTGCCGGCCAGGTGCATGACGTGACAGCGGATTGCAATGTCGCGTGGCCGACATGCTCCTGATGCACATTTCCGGGTGGCTCACATCACCAGAGATACACGAATGCCCCGGCGGCCAGACGGCTGCCGGGGCATCTCTCATCGGGCCTGCCATCCCCGAAATCAGTACTTCCGGATCACTCCCACCACGATCCCCTGGATGGCCACCTCGTCGTCGCGGAAGAACATGGGGTCCATGGCGGCGTTCGCGGGCTGCAGGCGAATGCGGCCGCCGCGCTCGCGGTAGAACTTCTTGAGCGTCGCGGAGCCGCCGGGGGTGCCGTCCGACACCCGCGCCACCACCATGGCCCCGTTCTCCGCCGTGGGCCGCTCGTTGACCACGATGTAGTCGCCGTCGCGGATCTGCTCGTCGATCATGGAGTCGCCGCGGACGCGCAGCAGGTAGCTTTCGCCGCGCCGCACCATGTCGTGGAAGGTGATGGTCTCCTGCTCCGCGCCCGGGATCACCTCGATGGGCTGCCCCGCAGCCACGCACCCCCGCAGCGGCAGCTCCAGCTCCGACGCCGCGCGCGATTCCGTCCTCACCAGCTCGATGCGGCCGCGGTTGCGGCGGATGTGGCCCTTGCGCTCCAGGTTGCTGATGTGCTCGTGGACCGTGGCCAGCGAGTGGTAGCCGAAGTGGTCCGCGATCACCTCGAGCGTGGGCGAGTACCCGTTCGCCTCCACGAAGCCCTCGATGTAGTCGAGGATCTGCCGCTGCTTCTTCGTGAGCGCCATCCACTTTCTCCAGGCAGGAGCTTACCGTCCGTCCGAACAGGTCCCGAAGAATGATAACCGAATACAAACCGAACGGCAAGAGCAGAAAAGCGCAATTGTACAGAGGAACAGAGCCAAACAGAGAAATCGCGCGATGGGGCTGCCCAATTTCCTCTTTCTGACGGTGTTTCTCTGTACTCTTCAGATGTTGTTTTCCCGGATTCGGCAGTACCCACCCAGGGCGGGATCGGCGCCGGAAACACGAATGCCCCCGCGGCATCGACCGCGAGGGCATCCACCGGTTCGGCAGGCTATTCCCTATTCCCTGTTCCCTGTTGCCCCCCTACTTCGAGAACACCGCCCGCAGCTCGAACGGGCCCTGGATGGGCGGGGGGGTCTTCTCCTCCAGCACCACCAGGCGCTTGTCGTCCTTGCCCATCTTGCCCACCACGAACGGCACCGACGCTTCGCTCTTCATCGTGCTCCCCTTCAGGTGCCGCCCGGACGCTCCCGGGCGGAAATCGGTTCCCACCCGCACCCGGCGCAGCCGTCCAACGGCGCGGATGCGGTCGCGGCGGGCGGTCCCGCAGTCCTCCCTGGAACCGTGGCGCCCCACCGAATCAGTACTTGCGGATCACGCCCACCACGATCCCCTGGATCTGCACGGCGTCGCCCGGAAAGTACATGGGGTCCATGGTGGGATTCGCCGGCTGCAGGCGAATGCGGCCGCCCGTCTCGCGGTAGAACTTCTTGACCGTCGCCGAGCCGCCGGGGGTGCCGTCGGAGACCAGCGCCACCACCATCTCGCCGTTCTCCGCCGTCTGGCGCGAGTTGACGATGATGTAGTCGCCGTCGCGGATCTGCTCGTCGATCATGGAGTCGCCGCGCACGCGCAGCACGTAGTTGTTGCCGCGCCGCACCATGTCGTGCGGAACGGTGATGGTCTCCTGCTCCGCCTCGGGGATGGCCTCGATGGGGAGGCCGGCGGCCACGGCGCCCATCAGCGGCAGCTCCAGCGCCGGCGCGTGCATGTCGGCCCGCACCACCTCCAGGGAACGGCTCTTGTTGTAGTTCTTCCGGAGGAACCCCTTTTGCTCCAGATTGGTGAGGTGCTCGTGGACCGTGGCCAGCGAGCTGTAGCCGAAGTGGTCCGCGATCTCCTCGTAGCTCGGCGAGTAGCCGTTCGTCTCCACGAAGCTCTCGACGTAGTCGAGGATCTGCCGCTGCTTCTTGGTGAGCGCCATCCGCTTCTCCGCGTGGGGGATTGCTTCCGAACAGGTGCCGAAGAATACAACCGAAGGCAAACCGAAGTCAAGCGTTTTCCTGAGGGAGGCGCCGCCGATCTCACCCTTCACACCGAACCCGGGCGCGAGGAACTCGTCCATCCCATTGAGTGCAAGCATCCTGGAGCGCATCGTCCGCACCAAGCGCGACGAGGTGCGCGAAGCGTTTCCGCGCCTGGCGGAGTATCGCGACATTGCACGGCAGGCCGATGCTCCGCGCGGCTTTGCGTCCGCCTTGCGCCGCCGGTCCGAGGTGCGCCTGCTGGCGGAGGTCAAGCGCCGCTCTCCCTCCGCCGGCGACATTCGCCCGGGGGCGGATCCCGCGGTGGTCGCGCGCGCGTACGTGAAGGGCGGCGCGGCGGCGCTCTCCGTCCTCACCGACCGCGAGTACTTCGGCGGTGACCTGGACTTCCTGCGCGCCGTCAGGAGAGCGGTGCCGGTGCCGGTCATCCGCAAGGACTTCCTGATCGACCCGGTGCAGGTGTGGGAGGCGCGCGCGGCGGGGGCGGACGCGGTGCTCCTCATCGTCCGCATCCTGGAGCAGGAGCAGCTGGCGGAGCTGCACGCGCTGGCCCGCGAGCTGGGGATGGACGCGCTGGTGGAGGCGCACACCGGGGAGGAGTTGGACCGCGCGCTGGACGCCGGCGCCACCCTGGTCGGCGTCAACAACCGCGACCTGGACACCTTCGCCACGGAGCTGGAGCTCTGCGTCCGCCTGGCGCCGCGCGTTCCTCCGCACGTCACCTACGTGGGCGAGAGCGGCATCCGCACGGCGCGGGACGTCGATCGACTGGGCGCGGCGGGGATCGACGCGATCCTGGTGGGCGAGTCGCTGATGCGGCAGCCCGACCTGCGCGCCGCCGCCGCCGCGCTCACGGGCCGGCCCAGGCAGGAGCGCGGTGGATGACGGAGCGCCCGGCCGTGCCCGACGTGAAGGTGTGCGGGCTGATGGGGCACCAGGACGCGGCCGCCGCCGTCGACGCGGGGGCGCGCTACCTGGGCGTCATCCTGGCCCCGGGGTTCCGACGAAGCGTGACGCCGGGGGAGGCGCACGTTATCTTGGGAAGTTTACAGGCACGGAGAGTGGGTGTGTTCGTGGACGCGGCGGAGGACCAGATGGCGGCCGCGGCCCGGACGGCGGGGGTGGAGGTGCTGCAGCTGCACGGGGACGAGCCTCCCGAGCTGGCGGCGCGGCTGCGTGCGGCCGGGTGGGAGGTGTGGAAGGCGGTGCGCGCCCGCGGCGCGGACGACTTTTCCGCCGCCGTCCGGCGCTACGCCGGGGCGGCGGACGCCCTGCTGCTGGACGGGTACCATCCTTCCACCCACGGCGGCGCCGGGGCGCGCTTTCCCTGGGAGGAGGTCGCGGCGCGGCTGCACGAGCTGCCGGCCGGGATGCGGCTGGTGGCGGCGGGCGGGCTGCGGCCCGGCAACGTGGCCGAAGCCGTCCGGGTGCTGCGCCCCCACGCGGTGGACGTGAGCTCCGGCGTGGAATCCGCGCCGGGGGTCAAGGACCCGCGGGCGGTGCGCGACTTCGTCCGCGCGGCGCGCTCCCTCTCCGGCCCCCCTTCGGGACCCGGCAGTACGCGAGAATGACGCAAGGTGTCGCAGGTGCCGCCTTGGCGGAGGACCGCTCCGGCAGGTTCGGCGAGTTCGGGGGGCGCTTCGTCCCGGAGACGCTGATCTCTGCGCTGGACGAGCTGGCGGAGGTGTACGCCCGGGCGGCGGCGGACCCCGCGTACTGGGAGGAGCTGGGCGCGCTGCTGCGCGACTTCGTGGGCCGTCCCACGCCCCTCTACCGCGCCCGCCGGCTGGGCCAGGCGGCGGGGGGGATCGACGCGTGGCTCAAGCGCGAGGACCTGAACCACACCGGGTCGCACAAGATCAACAACGCCCTGGGGCAGGTGCTTCTCGCGCGGCGGATGGGGAAGGCGCGCATCATCGCCGAGACGGGCGCCGGGCAGCACGGCGTGGCCACGGCGACGGCGTGCGCGCTCTTCGGCCTCACCTGCATCGTCTACATGGGCGAGGAGGACGTGCGGCGCCAGGCGCTGAACGTCTACCGGATGAACCTGCTGGGCGCGGAGGTGCGGCCCGTGGGCAGCGGGACGAGGACGCTGAAGGACGCGGGGAACGAGGCGCTGCGCGACTGGGTGACCCACGTCCGCGACACGCACTACGTCCTGGGGAGCGCCGTGGGCCCCGATCCGTACCCGCGGATGGTGCGCGACTTCCAGTCCGTCATCGGCCGCGAGGCGCGGGCGCAGGTCCTGGAGGCGGCCGGGCGCCTTCCCGCCGCCGTCGTGGCCTGCGTGGGAGGCGGATCCAACGCGATCGGCACCTTTCACCCGTTCCTGCAGGATGCGGAGGTCGAGCTGGTCGGCGTGGAGGCGGCGGGGGAGGGGATCGACACCCCGCGCCACGCGGCGACGCTGACGCGGGGACGCCCGGGAGTGTTCCAGGGCTCGCACTCGTACCTGCTGCAGGACGAGGCGGGCCAGGTGGCGCACGCGCACTCCGTCTCCGCGGGGCTGGACTATCCCGGCGTGGGCCCGGAGCACGCCTGGCTCAAGGAGAGCGGCCGCGCCCGCTACGCCGCGGTGAGCGACGCGGAGGCGCTGGACGCCTTCGGGCGGCTGGCCCGTCTGGAGGGAATCATCCCCGCGCTGGAAAGCGCCCACGCCGTCGCCTACCTGCTGCGCGAGGGCGCCCGCTGGAGCGGCGCCGGCCCCGTGCTGGTGTGCCTGAGCGGCCGCGGCGACAAGGACGTGGCGCAGGTGGCCGAGCTGACCGCCCCGCGCTGACCCACGCTCCCACTTTCGCACCCTCGCGCTTTCGCACTTTCGCACCGGTCTCCCACCCGTCCCGCATGACCGCCACCGCCCTGCACCTGGTCCCGCCCCCCGACGACGCCGCCCGCGGCGCCGACGCGGCGGCGCGCGCGGAGGTGCAGGAGGTGGTGCGCGGCTTTGCCCGGGCGCTGCGCACGCACCTGCTGTACGAGGGGCACTCGCCCTCGCTGGACCGGTTCGTCGAGACGCTGCGCGAGCGGATGGGCGCGCTGTGGGACCGGCTTCCCTACCTGAACGTGCAGGTGGAGGAGCGCGAGATCCTGTGGGAGGGCGCCGCCGTCTTCGTGGGCGAGGAGCCGCGCGGGCCCCAGCACGACGGCTCGCCGGACCGCCCGCGCGCCGACAACCTGGCCTTCTCGCTCTACAAGGACGGCGTCCGCGAGCTGAGCTTCATGCCCGGCTTCGAGGAAGAGGACCTGGACGCCTTCCTGGGGATCCTGGCCCGCATCCACCGGCTGCGGCTGGACGAGGAGGACCTGCTCACCCTGCTGTGGGACCACGACTGGAGCCACTTCCGCTACCGCTACGTGGAGCCCCTGGGCGAGGGCGTCAAGCTCCCCGAGGAGGGCGGGGCGCCGACCAGCGTCGCCGCGCCGCTGCACGACCCCGCGCCGCTGGCCGCGACGGTCAGCACCGAGGACTTTCGCGAGGCGCTCTACTTCCTGGACGAAGTGGAGATGCGCCGGCTGGAGGCCGAGCTGAAGCGCGAGCTGGGGCGCGACCTGTGGATGGACGTGCTGAACGCGCTCTTCGACCGGCTGGAGGACGGCACCGGGGAGCGGCAGGCGCACGTGGTCTCCATCCTGGGCGACCTGCTCCCCACGCTGCTGGGCGCGGCGCGGCTGCAGACGGCGGCGTACATGCTGGGCGAGCTGGTGGGGATCGCCACCTCCGGCCGCAAGCTTCCCCCGCCGGTGGTGCGCGCGATGCGCGGCCTGTTCGACCAGCTGGCCCGCCCGGAGACGGTGGCGGAGCTGGTGCGCATCGTGGAAGAGGCGGGCGAAACGCTTCCCCGCGAGCACCTGGGCGCGCTGCTGACCTACTTTCCCCCCGAGTCGCTGGGGCCGCTGATGCGCGCGGGGGAGAGCAGCGCGTCGGAGGGCGCGCGCGCCGCGCTGATGGCCGCGGCGGAGCGGCTGGCGGCGCCCAACCCGGGGGCGCTGCGCGGCTTCGTGCAGGACGCCGACGCCGCGGTCGCCGCGGGGGCGGCGCGGCTGGTGGGGCGGCTGCGGGTGCTGGAGGCGGGGGCGGACGTGGGGCGCCTGCTGCAGCACGCGGAGCCGCGGGTGCGGGTGGCGGCGGTGGAGGCGCTGCAGGAGCTGCGCTCGCCCACGGCCAGCAGCGCGCTGGAGCCGGTGCTGGACGACGACGACCGCGAGGTGCGGGTGGCCGCGGCGCGGGCGCTGGCGGCGCTGCGCTGGACGGCCGCGCGTCCCCGGCTGGAGGCGGCGCTGGAGAGCAAGCGGCTGCGCGAGACCGACAACCTCACCGAGCGCATCGCCTTCTTCGAGGCGTACGGCGGGCTGGCGGGGGCGGAGGGCGTTCCGCTGCTGGACCGCATGCTGAACGGCAGGAACTGGCTGGGGCGGCGGGAGAGCGCGGAGATGCGCGCCTGCGCCGCGCTGGGGCTGGGCCGCGTCCGCCACCCCTCCGCGGAAAAGGCGCTGACCGCCGCCGCCGCGGACCCGGACCCGGTGGTGCGCAGCGCCGTGGGGCGCGCCCTGCGCTCGGTGCGCCAGTGAGCACGCACCCCGCCCCCGCCGCGCAGGTGGCGCACCCGCCGGAGCCGCGCGCCCACCCGGGCGTGGTGAGCGCCGACGACCGCGGCCTGCAGCGCCGGGGCCGCGACCTCCTCTTCGCCATCGCCACCGCGCTGCGCTCGCTGCAGCTGTACCCGCTGGAGAACCAGACGGTGGTCACCGCGCTGGCGGAGCTGGAGGTGGCCACCACCGAGCTGCTGCAGGTGGAGGAGCAGATCACCATCCGCTTCGTGGGCGACTTCTTCTTCGTCAACGACCTGCGGCTGCGCATCGACCTGCAGAGCTACGCCACCTACGGCACCGTGGGGCGCGCCCTGGCCCGCCACGGCATCGGCGAGCTGGAGGTGTTCCGCGGCGTCACCATCCCCGAGTGGACGGCGCTCCTGGCCCTGGTGAACGCGGAGCCGGAGAAGGAGGACCCCTTCGGCGGCTTCCTGGAGCGGCTGGGGCGCACCGCCGTCCTGCACCTGGCCGTGGGGCCGGACCGGGAGAGCGAGCCGGACATGCGCGACGACGAGGCGCGGCGCATGGCCCGGCGCGCCTACGCGCAGACGGTGGCCGTGGCGCGGGAGGTGATGGGGGGGCTGCGGATGGGGAAGGGGGTGAGCCTGCGGCCGGTGAAGCGCGCGGTGCAGTCCATCGTGGACCAGGTGCTCACCAACGAGACCTCGATCGTGGGCCTCACCACCCTGCGCGAATACGACGAGTACACCTTCACCCACTCGGTGAACGTCTGCATCTTCGCCGTGGCGCTGGGAAAGAAGCTGGGGCTGGACAAGTACCAGCTGTACGAGCTGGGGCTGGGCGCGCTGCTGCACGACGTGGGCAAGGTGCGCATGCCGCTGGAGCTCATCAACAAGGGCGGCCCGCTGACGGCGGACGAGTTCGAGGTGCTGAAGGACCACCCCACCGAGGGGCTGCTGTCGATGTTCGACATGCGGGGGCTGGCGGAGCTGCCCCTGCGCGCCATGCTGATGGCGTACGAGCACCACATGAAGATCGACCAGACCGGGTACCCGGTGAACGCCCGCCTGCGCGACCCCACCCTCTTCGGGCGCATCGTGGCGGTGGCGGACGGCTTCGACGCGGCCACCACGCAGCGCAGCTACCAGGCGCAGCCCTGGACGCCGGACCGCGTGCTGCGCGAGATGCGCGACAACGCGGCGCGCGGCTTCGATCCCCTGCTGGTGAAGGCGTTCATCAGCATGACGGGCATCTACCCGGTGGGGAGCGTGGTCATCCTGGACACCTTCGAGCTGGCGGTGGTCACCGCGCGCAACCCCAGGCCGGACGCCATGCACCAGCCGATCGTGAAGGTGATCTACGACTCCATGGGGGTGCGGATGGAGCCGCCGCGCACCCTGGACCTCGCGGAGACGGACCCCGCCACCGGGCGGCCGCTGCGCTCCATCATCAAGACCACGGACCCGGAGCGGTACGGCATCCATGTCGGCGACTACTTCGTCTGACCTTTCCCTGGCGGACGCCTTCGCCGCGGCGCGGGAGGAGGGGCGGGCGGCGCTGGTTCCCTACGTCACCGCCGGCCATCCCTCGCCCCGGCTGACGGCGGAGATCCTCCTCGGCATCGCGGACGAGGGGGCGGACGTCATCGAGCTGGGCGTTCCCTTCAGCGACCCCCTGGCGGACGGGCCCACCATCCAGCGCTCCTCGTTCGAGGCGATCGGCCAGGGGGTGGACCTGCGCTGGACGCTGCACGCGCTGGCGGAGTTCCGCGCGCGGCGGCCCACCCCCGTGGTCCTGTTCACCTACCTGAACCCGGTGCTGCGCCACGGGCTGGACCGCTTTCTGGACGACGCGGCCGCCGCGGGGGCGCAGGGGGTGCTGCTGACGGACCTGCCGGTGGGCGCCGACCCGGGGATCGAGGGGCGCATCCACGCCAGCCCGCTGGACCTGATCCGCCTGGTGGCGCCGACCACCAGGCCGGCGCGGGTGCGGGAGATCGCGGCGGCGGCGCGCGGCTTTCTCTACTACGTCTCGCGGACGGGGGTCACCGGCGCGCGGACGGAGCTGCAGGCCGGCCTGGAGCGCGAGGTGGAGGAGGTGCGGGCGGTGACCTCCGTCCCGGTGGCCGTCGGCTTCGGCATCTCCACGCCGGAGCAGGCGGCGGCGGTGGCGCGGGTGGCGGACGGGGTGGTGGTGGGGAGCGCGCTGGTGGAGGCGCTGCGGACGGGTGGGGTGGACGGGGGCCGCCGCTTCGTGCGCGAGCTGCGCCAGGCGGTGGAGGGCGCCCGCCGCGCGTGAGCGACGAGACGCCCCTTTCGCCCGCGGCCGTCCGCGTCCTGCGGAACTACGCGCGCGCCCTGCAGCTGCTGGGCGCGCTGTCGCTGCTGGCGGCGGCGGTCCTTTCTCCCCCCGACGCGGTGGGATGGCTGGCGGCGCTGCTGGGCGCGGCGGCGGTGGCGGCGCTGCGGCTGGGGGCGGTGCCGCTCTCCAAGTTCGCCTACGTGACCATGACGGTCGTCCCGGTCGGCGCGCTGACGCTGCTGGGCGAGCCGGTGGCGGCGATGATCGCGGCCTGGGCGGGCACGGCGGCCGGGGACGCGCTGCGGGGAAAGCCGTGGTTCGCCGCGGGGGTGAACGCGGGGCGCGAGGCGCTGGCGGCGCTGGCGGGGATCGGCGGGTACGCGCTGGGGGCCTCGTCCGCGGCGCTGCCGCCGGCGGACCTGGGCACCGGCGCCGCCCCCGCCTTCACGGTGCAGGGCCTTCCCGTCGTTCCCGCCTACTTCCTCACCTACTTCGCCGCTTCGCGGCTCCTCTTCTACTTCTCCCTCCTTTTTCGCGGCAAGCTGAGCGCGAGCGAGCGGATGGTGCTCATCCGCTACGAAGTGGTGGCGGCGGCGCTGGGCTCGCTGGGCGCCGTCTGCACCGCCGGGGCGATCGCGGTGGTGGGGGGATGGGGGGCGTGGATCGCCATCCTGGCCTTCGTGGTCTTTCCCGGCCTGCTGTCCCGCGCGCTGCTGGCGGAGGCGATCGCCAGCGAGGAGCTGCGCAAGGTGGCGGCGATGGAGGCCGTCATCACCGCGGG
>DASTNU010000088.1:0-2344 GCA_035720605.1 Longimicrobium sp.
CCCGGTGCCGCACTCTCCGAGGCGCACCTCCACTCACTCCCCCTCACCCTCCTCACCGCCGCCGCCGCATCATCTCCCGCCGGCTGCTGCCGCGCTCGGCGGCCTCGGCGGGCGCGGCGTCCGCCGACTCGCCCGCCGCGGCGCCGGCATCCAGGTGCGCGGCCAGGGAGGCGACCGTGGGGAACTGGAAGAGCTCCACCACCGTCACCTCGCGCCCCAGCTCCCCCGCCAGCCGCTCCTGCATCCGCGCGATCAGCATCGAGTGCCCGCCGATCTCGAAGAAGTTGTCCTCCAGCCCCACCCCGCCGATCCCCAGCAGCTCCTCCCACACCCGCGCGATCCGCCCTTCCACCCCCGTCGGCGGGCGGGCGGCGGCGCGCGCCTCGGCGACGGGATCGGGGAGGGCCCTGCGGTCCACCTTGCCGTTGGGCGACAGCGGCAGCGCGTCCATCGTCACGAACACCGACGGGACCATGTAGTCGGGCACCCGCGCGCGCAGGTGCTCCCGCAGCTCCGCCGCGTCCGGCGCGGGGGACCCCGCGGACACCGCCACGTAGGCGGCCAGGCGCCCGCCGTGCTCGCCGCGCAGCACCACGGCGGCCTGCGAGACGGCGGGGTGCGCCAGGAGGGCGAGCTCGATCTCGCCGGTCTCGATGCGGAAGCCGCGCAGCTTGACCTGGTGGTCGGTGCGGCCCAGGTACTCCAGCTCGCCGCCGGCCAGCCAGCGAACCCGGTCGCCGGTGGCGTACATCCGCGCGCCGGGCGCGCCGAAGGGGCTGGGGACGAAGCGCTCCGCCGTCATCCCCGGACCGGCGACGTAGCCGCGGGCCAGGCCGGCGCCCGCGACGTACAGGTCGCCGGGAACGCCGGGCGGCACCGGCTGCAGCCGTGCGTCCAGCACGTACGCGCGGTGGTTCGGCAGGGGGCGGCCGATGGAGGGGAGCGACTCGCCCCCCGGAGCCACGTCCGCCGCCGTGCTGACGCAGGCGTTCTCCGCGGGTCCGTAGATGTTCACCAGCCGCAGCCCGTCCGGCGGGCGGCGGCGCAGCGCCTCGCCGCCGGTCACCACCACCCGCAGGGCGCGGGGCCGCGGGGCGCCGCGCCGCATCTCGTCGATGGCGGCGTGGGCGGAGGGCGTGGCGCAGGTCCAGGCGGTGACGCCGCGCTCGTCCATCCACCGCAGCAGCCCGGCGGGATCCGGCCGCAGCGCGTCGGGAACGGCGTGCACGGCGGCGCCGGCGGTGAGCGGGCCCCACGCGTCCAGCACGCTCACGTCGAAGGTGGGCGTCACCATCAGCATGCCGTGGTCGCCCGGACCGATGCCGCACTCGGCGCGGTACCAGGCCAGCAGGTTCGACAGCCCGCGGTGCGTGACCGCCACCCCCTTGGGCCGGCCCGTGGAGCCGGAGGTGAAGATGACGTACGCCAGGTTCTCCGGCGCCACCTCCACCCCCGGCGCCCCGTCCGGCTCCGCCGCGAGCGCGGCCGCTTCCTCGTCCAGGGCCAGCACCGGCGCGGCGGAGTCGGGGACCCGGCCGCGCAGCCCGCCGCGGGTGAGGACGACGGCGGCGTCCGCGGTCTGCAGCATGTACGCGGCGCGCTCCGCCGGGCCGGCGGGGTCCAGCGGCAGGTAGGCGCCGCCGGCCTTCATCACCGCCAGCTCCGCGACGACCAGCGCCGCGGAGCGCTCCAGCATCACCGCCACGCACCGGTCCGGCCCCACCCCCATCCGCACCAGGCGGTGCGCCAGCCGGCTGGCGCGCGCGTCCAGCTCCGCGTAGCTCAGCGTGGCGTCCGCCGCGAAGACGGCGGGGGCTTCCGGCGCCCGCCGCGCCCACGCCTCCACCTGCCGGTGCGCGGGATCGGCGCAGAGCTCCGCGTCGGTGCGGTTCCACTCCTCCAACACCCTGCGCCGCTCGTCCGCGTCCATCCACGCCAGCTGGGAAAGGCGGATGTCGGGCCGGGCGGCTGCCTGCTCCAGCACCCGGCGCCAGTGCGCCGACAGCCGCTCCGCCGTGGCCCGGTCGAAGAGGTCCGTCGCCCACTCCAACCCGCCGTACAGCTCGTCGCCGTCCTCGGCGCAGGTGAGCGACACGTCGAACTTGGCGGATTCGTACGCCACCTCGTCCAGCTCCGTGAGCACCGCATCGCCCAGGGTCAGCTCGTGGCTGGGCATGTTCTGCAGCCCGAAGTCGGCCTGGAACAGGGGGTTGCGGCTCAGGTCGCGGGGCAGGCGCAGCGCCGCCACCATCCGCTCGAACGGCAGGTCCTGGTGCGCCAGCGCGTTCAGCAGCGTCTCCTTCTCGCGTCGCACCAGCTCGCGGAAGGTCGGATCGCCCGACAG
>DASTNU010000089.1:0-3797 GCA_035720605.1 Longimicrobium sp.
CCTCGTACCTGCTGGAGGTCATCGCCCGCGAGCGGATCACCACCGTCAACCTGGTGCCGTCGCTGCTGCAGGCGATGCTCGAGGCGCCGGAGGCGGAGAAGCTCCGTGGGCTCAAGCGCGTCCTGTGCGGCGGCGAGGCGCTGCCGGTGTCGCTGCTGGAGCGCTTTCGCGAGCGGCTGCCGGGGGTGGAGCTGCACAACCTCTACGGCCCCTCCGAGGCCGCCACGGCGCTGGCGGCGCCCGATTGCGCGGACGGGGCGGACGGGGCGGTGGTGCCCGTCGGCGGGCCGATCGCGAACACGCGCGCCTACGTGCTGGACCGCCGCGGCGAGCCGGTGCCGGTGGGCGTGGCCGGCGAGCTGTACGTCGGCGGCCACGGCGTGGGGCGCGGCTACCTGCGCCGCCCGGCGCTGACGGCGGAGCGCTTCGTACCCGATCCGTTCGCCGCGGAGCCCGGCGCGCGCCTGTATCGCACGGGAGACCTGGCGCGCTGGACGGAACCCACTCACGCACTCACGCACTCACGCACTCACGCACTGGAGTTCCTGGGCCGCAACGACTTCCAGGTAAAGGTGCGCGGCCAGCGGGTGGAGCCGGCGGAGGTGGAGGCGCGGCTGGCGGAGCATCCCGGCGTCCGCGAGGCGGTGGCCGCCGTCCGCGAGCACGCACCCGGCGACCAGCGGCTGGTGGCCTGGTACGTGGCTTCGGGGGAGGTGGAGGCGGAGTCGCTGCGCGCGCACCTGCGGGAGCGCCTCCCGGACTACATGGTCCCCGCCGCGTACGTGGCCATGGAGGCGATGCCGCTGACGTCCAGCGGCAAGCTGGACCGCGCCGCGCTCCCCGCGCCCGAGGGCGGCGACTACGCCCGGCGCGGCTGGGAGGCGCCGGAGACGGAGACGGAGCAGGCGCTGGCGGAGATCTGGGCGGAGGTGCTGGGCGTGGAGCGGGTGGGGCGCCACGACCACTTCTTCGAGCTGGGCGGCCACTCGCTGCTGGCCAGCAAGCTGGTGCGCCGCATCCGCCAGCGGCTGGAGGTGGACGCGGCCCTGCGCGACGTCTTCGAGAAGCCCGTGCTCTCCGTGCTCGCGCAGCACCTGCTGGACGCCCAGCTGGCCCAGTTCGACCCGGAGGAGCTCGCCCGGCTGAGCGAGCTGCTGGGAGCCGCCGGCGGGGACTGAGCCGCGCTGCCCGATCGTGGGGGCAGAAAGCAGTTCCCGTCCCATGCTGTCATTCTGAGGGAGGCGCCGCGTGGACTTGCCCGCTGCTCGATGCGTGCGCGCCGACCGAGGAATCTGGTTGCCGGAGTGCAGGAGATGGCCCGCGCGCTGACCTGGGATCCGGAACGTGGAGGCGTCGCTTTCCTGAGGGAGCGCCCTCGCGCAATCCGATGGGACCCGGTGCCGTGGGCGCGACCGAAGGATCTGCTCCGCGCGTCCTGGAGACAGCCACTTCGCGCGGGGCCGGCCCCACGTCTCGCGGACGAGATCCTCCGGTCGCCGCCAGGGACCACGCGCGGGCAAGGTCTGCGCGGCGGCTCCCTCAGGAAGACGAGGCCGGACGCCGGAGGACTGGCAACACCGTCTGGCTGGGCGCCCGCGGGGTGCCGCACGGGCGAGGTCCTGCGCCACGCCGACAGATCCTCTGGTCGCGCGCAGCCATCCACGCATGACGACGGCGCGGAGCGGCGCTCCCCCAGGATGACGGCGGGGCAGGGAGGAGTACGGGAGAGGTCCCGCACTCCGGCGACCAGATTCTCCGGTCGGCGCCGCACGCATCGGGGCAGGGCAGGATCACGCGGGGCGCCTCCCTCAGCATGACAGCTGGGGCAGGGAAGAACGGGCTCCAGGCCCGATGCAGGACCGCAGCCAGGAAGACAGACGCCCGCGCCGCGGGCCGGATCGTCCGTACGCCGTAGCGTTTGCCGCCAGTTCCCGCGGTACGGGAAGCTGGGATCACGCATCACCAATCGCCCTGCATGACGTCCACACTGACGGTCGCCGATCGCGAAAAGCTCCTGAAGATGGCCCGCGCGGCCAGGCTGGAGCGCAGCTGGTCCGGGCTGGGCGCCATCCAGCCGGCGGACCGCGGCGGGCGCCTGGCGCTGTCGTTCTCCCAGCAGCGGCTCTGGTTCCTGGAGCAGCTGGGGCAGACGGGGAGCAGCTACCACGTCCGCAAGCGGCTGCGCCTGCGGGGGCCGCTGGACCGCGACGCGCTGGAGCGGGCGCTGGGGCGCATCGTGGAGCGGCACGAGGCGCTGCGCACCGTCTTCGCGGCGGTGGACGGCGAGCCGGAGCAGCGCATCCTTTCCGCCGCGGAGAGCGGGTTCCGCCTGGTGGAGGAGGAGCTGCGCGGCGTTCCCGGGGCGGAGCGGGAGCTGCCGCGGCGGATCGAGGCGGAAGAGACGGCGCCCTTCGACCTGGCGGCGGGGCCGCTGGTGCGCGCGCGCCTCTTCCGGCTGGCCGACGACGACCACGTGCTGCTGGTGACGATGCACCACATCGTCTCCGACGCGTGGTCCACCGGCGTCCTGATCCACGAGCTGAGCACCCTCTACGGCGCCTTCTCCCGCGGCGAGCCGGACCCGCTGCCGCCGCTGCCGGTGCAGTACGCGGACTTCGCTGCGTGGCAGCGCCGCTGGCTGGAGGGCGAGGTGCTGCAGGCGCAGGCGTCGTACTGGACGCGCACGCTGGCGGGCGCCCCCGAGCTGCTGGAGCTGCCGCTGGACCGCCCCCGCCCGGCGCGGCGCGACCCCGCCGGCGCCATCGTCCCGCTGGAGCTGGGCGAGGAGCTGACGGCCGCCATCCGGGCGCTGGGGGTGCGGCACGGCGCCACGCCCTTCATGACCGTCCTGGCCGCGTGGGCCGTGGTCCTGGGCCGGCTCTCCGGCCGCGACGACGTGGTGGTGGGCTCGCCCACCGCCAACCGCGAGCGGCGCGAGGTGGAGGGGCTGATCGGCTTCTTCCTCAACACGCTGGCGCTGCGCATCGACCTGTCCGGCTCGCCGACCGTCGCCGGGCTGCTGGCGCGGGTCAAGGCGCGGGCGCTGGAGTCGCAGCAGAACCAGGACATCCCCTTCGAGCAGGTGGTGGAGCTGGTGCGCCCGGCGCGCTCCCTGGCGCACACCCCGGTCGTCCAGGTGGCGCTCACCTGGCAGAACACGCCGCGCGAGCGGCTGGCGCTCCCCGGGCTGGAGCTGGCGCCGGTCCCGGGCGAGGGGCGCGAGACCGCCCGCTTCGACCTGTCCCTCTGGCTGGGCGAGGTGGACGGGCGCCTGCGCGGGGGGGTGACGTACGCCACGGCGCTCTTCGACCGCGCCACGGTGGAGCGCTTCGCCGGCTACCTGCGCCGCGCGCTGGCGGAGATGGTGGCGGACGAGGGGCGGCGGGTGGACGCGCTGGAGATCCTTCCCGCGGAGGAGCGGGCGCTCGTCGTGGAGGAGTGGAACGCGACGGACGCCCCGTACCCCGCCGGCCTGTGCCTGCACCAGCTCTTCGAGGCGCAGGCGGAGCGGACGCCGGACGCGGCCGCCGTGGCCTACGAGGGCCGCACGCTCACCTACGCCGCGCTGAACGCCCGCGCCAACCGCCTGGCGCACCACCTGGCGGCGCGCGGCGTGGGGCCGGACGTGCGGGTGGGGCTGTGCCTGGAGCGCGGGCCGGAGATGGTGGAGGGGGTGCTGGCGGTGCTCAAGGCCGGCGGCGCGTACGTCGCGCTGGATCCCGACTACCCGGAGGAGCGGCTGCGCTACATGCTGGCGGACAGCGCGCCGGCCGCGCTGCTGGCGCACGCGTCGCTGG